>CALGTP010000663.1 GCA_937902105.1 uncultured Actinomycetes bacterium | reverse complement strand
CGCGCAGCACCCAAACCGAGAAGAAACTCGGCGGCAGAAGCTTTACCGCTACTGGCCACCACTTCATATCCGCGACCAGCCAACATCGACACTGCCATGCTGCCTACTCCGCCAGTCGCTCCCGTCACCAAAACTGGCCCAGATCCGGGTTCAAGTCCGTGTTCTTCTAAGGCCATGACCGACAGCGCAGCGGTAAATCCACCAGTTCCAATGACCATCACCTCACGCGTCGTGAGGTTCTCCGGCAGTGCAATGATCCATTCGGCTGGCACACGCGCAAACTGCGCATACCCACCGTGGCGGGATACACCAATGTCGTAACCGTGCGCCAAAACTTTTTGACCCACCACAAAATCACTTCCCGCTGGATCGACGACGGTCCCCGCAAGATCGACACCCGGGATCATCGGCTTCAGACGAGAAATTCTTCCCGACGTTGTACTCGCAAGTCCATCCTTGAAATTGACGCTTGACCATTCAACTTCGATCAACACGCCATCAGTGGCGATGTCTGACAACGTCACTTGTTGCACTGAACGGTGCGAGTTCTCGGGGTCATTTGAAAAAACGAAGGCTGAAAATGTCTCTTTCATCACAAGAGCCACATTAGGGCACAACTAGCCACCAACAACCAGTTGATCGCTCCAAGGAGTTGTGCTTTCATCTATCAGGATCTGGCGAGTACCGTTATCGTGACAGCAAGATCAGTAAGGCGAGGAGGTTCAGAGAATGAAAATCGGCTACACCACGATGAACACGCCCGCCGACATTTCTCCGCGAGTTCTCGGACCCTTGCTCGAGTCAGCAGGTTTCGACTCAATCTGGATCGGGGAACATAGTCATATCCCTGTCTCACGAACCTCTCCATACCCAACCGGTGGCGAGATGCCATGGCAATACACGACAATGATGGATCCGTTCATCAGCCTCACTCAGATCGCCGAACACACCACTGAACTCATCTTGGGGTTAGGTGTGGCTCTCCCTTTGGAACACGATGTTCTCGTCTTGGCGAAAACAGTTGCGACGCTTGACGTTTTATCTGCCGGACGAGTGCACTTTGGTGTGGGAGTCGGCTGGAACCAAGAGGAACTGGCGAACCACAGTTCAGTGAAGTGGTCACTGCGTTACCGCGCTCTCGGCGAATGTGTTGGAGCGTTACGTTCGCTGTGGACCGATGATGAGTCCGAATATCACGGAGAGTTTTACAATTTCGAAAAATTGTGGTCTCGCCCGAAGCCATTGCAAACACCCCATCCTCCGATTCTCTTCGGTGCTGGTGGAAAACTCGGAACGCAACACACAGTGAGTTGGGCTGACGGATGGATGCCGCTTGATGTCACTTTGGGTGATGTCACGAAGCGCGTGAAAAAGTTTCGCGAGATAGCGGCTACAGCGGGGCGATTTGATATTCCAATCTCAATGGTCGCTTTTGGCAATCCAAGTCTTGACACCTTGCTGATGTATCGCGATCTCGGCATTGAACGCGTCATTGTCGGTTCTGGACGCCAAGGATGGGAAGACCCTGCAGGGGTGCCGGCGTTTATAGAACACTACGCAAACATGCTTGACCGCGTCGCCAACTAGTTCCAGGCGGCAACAACCTCATCTGCCGATGCGATCGTGGCTAATAACGACAGCGAATTCTGTAAAACCGCTTCGGCATATTCGCGTGGCACCCCGCACACTCCATCACTGACGATGACCACGTTGTAGCCGAGATCAACGGCAGACATCACGGTTCCGAAAATTCCGAGATTGACGGAGACACCCATGACCACCAAAGTCTTGATATCTAAGTTCCGCAAAATTTGATCTAAAGATGTTTGTGTGAAAGGCGATAGTCCGTGAACCCGCGAAACCACGACATCACTTGGCTGCGGACCCAACTCTGGAACCAGTAGCGCCCCTGGAGTTCCTTGATCAATCGGTGTCGCACCAGTCTCACGGCGCAAGCGAGCATTCATGGCGAACACCTTGCAGTTCTCAATTTCGCCGACACCATCGGGTCGATTTTCCGCCACACAATGCACAACTCGAATAGAGCGCAAACGCGCCTCATCACATAGCCGACCCGCCGTTGTTCGCACCCCGACACGATCAACTTCTTCAACGAGGGCCTTCATCAGTGCGCCCTCTCCAACAACTCCTTGCTGAAGTTCCATCGTCAAAACTGCGGTGTGTTTGAGGTCCATCACACTGCGCAGTCGCGCCATCTGCTTATCGTCCATGACACAGATTGCCACATCACGGCCTCGTATCTGCTAACCCTTAGATATGAGTAGTGATGACGCGACCCCTGGTCGACCCACCGATATCCGGGACACCGACCCCGACAAATATTGGGAAGTCTTTGAGGATAAATGGACATCGTTGTTGACCTATCGCTATTTGGGGCGCGAATGGGGCTCGTTAGACACAGGAGTTGAAGGTAACTTCATGAACTTGCGCCACGATATGCGCAATGACCTCGGCGGAATTACCGCGGCGCCATTGTGCGTGGCCTCGCCTGAATGTGGAGGGTTTAACGACGACGTCGTCGTGCCGAATCCTCTCATTGCCTCGCTACAGATTCTCGATCCCGCCAAAGATGTCAAACGCCTCATGATCCTGCCTGACAACTTGCATACTGGGCGACGTTTAGGTTTCAGTCGGGCCTTGCTCGTTGATGCCGACAACACAGAGCGCATTATCGCCATCTCCACAGGAGTTGGACTGTCACTTGGCGACGCTCCCGCAGGTTACGAAAAAATTGATAATCCCCCAATCGCTGTCATTGATTCACCAGATCTTCCTGCCTTGCACCAGGTATTCGGAGCGACAAAAATCAGCCTCGGACTTTGGCAACTGCCGATACTGACCGCAGAATTATCTTCACCCGATGCTGCTCTGCACATTGGCCCGCAACACATCGTGCTCGAAGCCGCCGCCAGCGAACTCGCCCAAGACTTAGCCCAAGAGAGTCTTCAAGTTGAAGACTGGTACGTCATGTTTTGCAACCGTGGCAAGAATGGACCTTTTGAAACACAGGGCGAGGCATTCAAGGGCGCAGACGGGAAATACGGCGTCCGTATCAATCTCATTGATCGTGGCAATGACGATCGCGTGGTTAGTACCTGCGCGGCAACTTTTCGCAAGCCCTAAACCCTTGTTAGCGAATTAGAGCGAGAAACCGCAAAGACGTCGCAGGTTGTCACGCAACGCAAGACGGCGCTCATCAACTGTGAGACCCTCAAAGTCACCGAGCCAATCTCGTGGAGCGCCGAGGCCCTCTGGGTGTGGCCAATCGCTTCCGAGAAGTACGCGTTCGGCGCCAATGAGATCTCGAACGACCGTGATGTCATCCTCGTAGAAGGGGGCGACTGAAACATGTGAGCGCAAAGTTTCTAACGGATCCCGTCCGTAAAGTTGAGGCGTTTTGCCGTATGAGCGCTTGAACCGCTTGACCAATTCAGGAACCCAGCCGGCTCCGAGTTCGACGGTGGCGATCTGAAGGTTGGGGACTCTGTCAAAAAGCCCATGACAAATCAATGAGGCCACGAGGTCAAAGACTGGACGTTCAATATGTACGCCCATCACTTCACTGAGAGTGGACATCTTCATTCCCGTGTACTTCAAACTTTCACCCCAGCGCTCAAGATAAATGCCGTAGCCAGAGTCCGCTCCGTGAAAAGCGATGACAACACCAGCATCGGCTGCAATATGCCAGAAACGGTCATAGATCGGATCGGCAAGTGATCGGTAACGATCAGGGGCCTGCACTGGTGCTGGACGAAATGTCACGAAACGGGCACCTTTTTTAATCACTAACTTCAATTCTTCTTCAGCCTTCACGGGATCAATCAGCGACATCAACGGTCCGGTGAGAATCCGCCCATCCCGGTTGTAACCCCAGTCCTCATCCAGCCACTGGTTGTAGCTGTGAAACACCGCATATAACGCATCAACATCCTTAGCCAACATTTCCTCAAGGCCAAGACCCAAACTAGGAAGCACCCATGCTAAATCCACACCTTGCTCATCAAGCTTGGCAACACGAGCCACGCGATCACGGGCCGCAGGTGGAATTGGCGCCATCTCAATGATGTCGCGAATCTCTTTACCCTCGTGATTCTGCGCACGGAAATAAACTTCTAACGAGCCAGGGACCCCGACTGGGTCATAGGTCGGATTCGGCACAATCGACAACAAACGGTCCCCTACTAGAACTAAACGACGTCCATCGACTTCAACCCAACGCACAACTGAACGATGCTCTTTAGGAAGGTGACGGGTGACTGCATCCTCAGCTTCGTAGTAATGCTGATCAGCATCGGATAATCCGTATGTCACATCTGCTGGAGCTGGACGAGATTCAAGCAAAGTCATTTTTACTCCTCTAACGGGTACTGGTCGGACTTTCTGACTACCCTTCAGATTGTATGCCATCTCAACCCAAAGTGCTAGATCTTGACGGTGTACCGTGACTAACGTCCCAAAGTCAGGCACAGCACAAACCTCTCGTACCCAAGCCGATAAGGAGCCCCATGGAGTTATGGCAACTCATTGCTCGTGAATCAATCCGTGACTTAGTGGCGCGTTACAACGCCAATGGCGACACAGGCCGCTTCGCACAGGTTCGTGAACTGTTTTCCCCAACTGCCACGATGGTCATCAACCCTGGCGGCACCTACGCAGGAATTGAGGAGGTGATGACCATCTTTACTGGCACTGCGGACTCCACATCGATGGCATCAGGACTCACCCATGTGCGCCACTCAACCACGACTCACCAGATCGATCTCATCGATGAAGCCCACGCCACTGGTCGGCTGTACTTCTTCGTACTCACCGATATTGGCCTTGACCACTGGGGACGGTACGTCGACCACTACGAGGTCATTGATGGAGTGTGGAAGTTCAGTTCGCGCAATGTCACTGTTGACGGTTGGGCGAGCAACTCGTTATTTCCCCACTAAGACTCGGTTGCGGTGCGTTCTGGTCGAAACGCCGAACGCGGCCTTTGCACGAACTCAAACGGAATTCCATCGGGATCATTCAAAAAGCAAATCCACATATCAGGAACTGCAGTACCCGAGAGTTCAACCTGCCGTGGCTCGCGTTCAAATGTCCAACCGTCTGCAAGAAAACGGTCATAGGAAGCAACTGTGTCATCCACACTCACCGCAGTTCTAAACCATCCGGCATGATTGGCATCAACTGGGTGTTGTCCATGCGATGCGGGATTCGTCCACTCCACCAAAACCAATTCACACATTTCATCGGGCAATTTCAGGCGATGAGCGCGCCCCAGAGCCGAAGTTCCCTGCGGTCCTTGAAGATTGACAAAGTCGCCGCTCTCAAGATCGTGACTCGCAACATCAATGAAGCCCATGCCGTAATACCAAGGCAAAGAAACTTCCAAATCGGTCACAGTTGAACGCAAATGTCGCAAGCGCGACTCGCCAAGGGGAACCGCAGTATCTTCAAAGAGATCAATCAGCGTGCCGTTTTGGTCCGCAATGGTCACCCAATCCGCAGCCCATGGTGCAGGTGCTCGGGAAATGATTTTCGCACCCATTTTTTGTAAGCGTTGGATCGTCGCCTCTAGATCAGGAACCGCAAAGCCGACTGCTTGCATTCCTACGCGTGAAGCATCGGACAAAGGAGTTCCCGTCATCTGTGGACTGACCCACTCCTGGACTTCCAATGACGAACTTGTACGCGGACCACGCTTGTCATAGACGAAGGCGGCACCGCTCATTATTTCTCCTTCAATGCCTAACAATGATCCATCCGAAGGGTGGATGGGGTTACGCATGACCTCTTTCATGTCTAAGCCATCCACAAAAAAGTTGACAACTTGATCGGTACTCGCGCAGCAGTAGCAAATATGTAAAAAACGTCGCGCCGGTGCTTCAATTTCAGTCGTCATGAGTGTGAACAATACTCCAACCCATCCCCTAACCTGCCAGTATTGAAAAGAGCTGGGAGGCAAAATGCAGGACAAGATTGACGGTCATCGTCTTGATGGGAAGATAGCTCTCGTCACTGGAGCGAGTCGTGGTATCGGTGCTGCAATTGCCCGTCGCTTAGCCTCCGAGGGAGCCACAGTGGCTTGTATGGCGCGCACTCTTGAACCAGATCCGCGTTACGAAGGCACATTACGTGACACGGTGGAAATGATTTCCTCCAACGGTGGTCACGCAGCGCCATTTAAGGCTGACCTCTCAAGCGCTGATGACCGTAAAAAACTTATTGATGATGTGCACGCGGAACTTGGTCCCATTGACATCTTGGTCAACAATGCCGCCGTGACTTTTCTTTTGCCCATTGACTCATTCCCCGAAAAGCGTTTCAAATTAATGATTGAGACTCAAGTGTGGGGCGCCATCGATCTTGCTCAGCAAGTCATTCCTGATATGCGTCAGCGGGGTTCAGGATGGATCTTAAACATTTCCTCGCGCGCCGCGGTGAAGCCTGTCGGACCCCCTTTTGAAGCCTGGTTCGCCACTGGTAACTCTTCGGTCTATGGGCTCTGCAAAGCGGCACTCGAAAGAGTCTCACTTGGCATGGCTGCTGAGTTGTACGCCGACAATATTGCCGTCAACACCTTGGCCCCTTGGGACAATGTCATCACGCCTGGCGCTGGAGCACATGACCTCTTAGAAGGTTTTCTCATTGAGTCCGAAGAAGTCATCGCTCAGGCGGCGTTAGAACTGTGCTCCGGGCAGCCCAAGCGACTCACAGGTCGTGTCGCTTATAGCCAGGCCTTACTAGCCGAAATGGGCATCTCACCTCAAGCCTTGACCGGTGGTCCATTTCCGTGAGTGCGATCCGCTCTGGAACGTGGACAAACTGGGCGGGGAACCAGAAATCGACGCCATTGCGCATCAATGAGCCCGCTGGGGAGTCAGACCTCGCGGACATCGTCGCCCGTGCCTCGCGCGCAGGACACACAGTTAAGGCGGTCGGCGCGGGACACAGTTTTACTTCAGCAGCCACGACGACAGGGCATCTCATCACGATGGGGCGCCTCAATAAAATGCTTGATGTTGACCGCCAAGCCAGCACCGTCACCGTGCAGGCCGGGATGTACATCTCTGATCTCAATGAACAACTCGCCGAGTTGGGTTTGGCGATGCCGAATCTCGGAGATATCGCCTATCAAACAATCAGCGGCGCAATATCGACATCGACACACGGCACAGGTCGCAATCTCCCAGGACTAGCCGCTCAAGTCAGTGGCATGCGTCTGGTGACTGGTGATGGCAATATTTTAGAAATCAACGAGAAAGAGAATTCTGATCTCTTGAAATTTGCTGCCGTTGGAGTCGGAGCCCTCGGTCTGATTTCGCAAGTCACTCTCAAAGTTGTCCCAGCGTTTCGATTGAAAGCCGTTGAAGGTGCTCAAAAATTAGATGCTTTGATTGAAAACCTCAATCAACTGGTCGAGAGCAACGATCACTTTGAGTTCTTTTGGATTCCTCATACCAAGTGGGCGCTCACCAAGACCAATAATCGCACGACTGAACCTCTACAAACTTCAAGCAAAATTAAACACTGGTACTCAAAAACATTTTTGGAGAACTATGCCTTCGGTGCCGCTTGCACTCTTGGTCGGTTACGTCCACAGATGATTCCGCGTCTTGCAACCGCTTTACCTTCCACAGGACAAACCACCACTGTCAACGATAGTTACCGCATTTTCTCCAGCAAGCGCATTGTCAAGTTCGTCGAGATGGAATACGCCATTCCGCGTGAATTCTGCGGCGAAGCATTGCAGCGAGTTCGACACGTCATCGAGACAAAGAAATACAAGATCAGTTTTCCGGTTGAAGTGCGCTTCACAGCGAAAGACGATCTTGCGCTATCCACCGCTACAGCGCGTCCAACTGCGTACATTGCTGTCCACATGTTCAAGGGCATGGACCACACCGATTACTTCAACGATGTCGCTGACATCATGTCCGACTATCAAGGACGCCCACACTGGGGCAAGATGCACTCTCTGACTCATCGTGAACTTTCACAGTTATATCCGCAGTGGGATGATTTTTTGGCAGTTCGCGACAAACTTGATCCTCAACGAACTTTCGCCAATTCATATACCACACAAGTTTTCGGTGACTAAGAAAAAGTACCTGAAGGCAGTCAAGACCGCCCGAGTTACAACGAATTGATCGTGATCGTTCCGGTGAAGCCATCCACCGTAATATTGGCTCCGTTGGGAATACGCCAGGTTGCATCGGCGACCGACGCCACGCACGGGATGCCGAGTTCACGACTCACAATGCTGGCGTGCGAACCCACCGCACCAAGATTGACGACGACAGCTCCAGAAGCCAAGAACAGTGGCGTCCACGAAGGGTCCGTATTCACAGTGACCAAAATATCCCCTGCTTGCAGTTCGCCTGGGTCAAAGACATCAAGAATAATGCGTGCGGTGCCCGTACAAATACCGGCAGAGCAAGCCACACCTTGTAGGACATCACCCACTTTTGCTTGGGCAACTGTGGCAACATCTTTACGAGCCCACTGCGACAATGGTGGCGCCTGACCATTAATAATGTACGGCGGATCCAAGAGCGCAAGTTCTTGATGCTCAACCCGTCGCTCCGACAAAGTCTCCGAGAAGGACTGTGGGTCACGGAGAAATTGATCGAGTTCATTTTCCAGCAACATATAGACCAGATGTGCATTGGCTAAGTGACCAGCCTCAGTCATCCGCCGTCCGATTTCGTTGAAACACATGCGCACTTCATGGATGATTGCAATGTTGTTGCTCTTACAGCGCTCGCGCAGCGCTTGCCATGCGTTACTCGAGACATACGAGGCAGTGAAAGCACCCAAAGTTTCTGCGTCACCCGCGAGGGCCTCACAAATCTCAGCGAAAAGTCGCTCACGCTGAGCCGAATTCCGCTGATGCGAAAGGTGCGGGTCAGCCGAATCATCTTGATGTCGCAGGCGATCAATCTGGATGAAGGCCAAACTCGGCGTGGTTTCATAACTCAGTGCTGCAGGGTCCCATTCATTAGGTGCACGACCACCATGATCAAACATGAATGTCGCTAACGCCTCAGCAAATGCATTGTGCGAAATACTCTGTGCTAATTCACTAATCGCAGTGGCGTTGCTCTGAGCAGAGGCGAAGCAAGCGTCGAAGGCCGCGCTCAGCGTGGAGTCCGCACGCACAATGCGCGAAAGGTCCCAAAGTTGTGTCGCAATGTTTGCTGAGTCCACATTGCCGACCGCACCAATCAGGCTCACTCCGTCTCCTGCGCGACCAAGGGCTTCGGTAATCGCCAAAACGCCACCTGGACCAAATGACGCTCCCAGACTGGCCCACACATGTTCGCGGAACATCGCAACCAAATGTGGTTGCATAGTGCGGGCACGGGCTACCAACGCCTCATTGCTCAGTGCACCAAGATCGGGGCGTTCACGTCGCTCACGTAGAGCGAGTGCGTGCTGATCTTCAATAGGTTGATGTGGTACACCGCTCAAGATGTAGCCCTGAGTCACCGCCAATAATTCTGCGTGCTTGGGGCTGTCATGCCATGGTTCGGCAATATACGGAGGAACATCGGGCCGATCATCGAAGTACGCGGCATCAATCGCCTCGGGACTTGCTCCCGGCATGCGCACCCCCATCAACCGCGCCTGCATCAAGGAGTTGTAGAAGTACCCGCCGAAGTTTCCAAATGTTTCAGGGGGATCCCCGTAGTCACTTGCGTCAAAGACTCCGAAAGTGACAAAGCCATCTCTGCACCCGAGCACAATTCCCGACTCCCAGCAAAAAGTCCAACCCAAAGGGCTCACTGGGTCAGCTAAGACGTCAGCAGCATTACCACGGGTGTAACTGGGGAAACGCTTGGTCGGCGTTCGATCAATAATCCATTTATCTGGCAACATATTTTCCCCTTTGACGCTGTGAAGAGGGTATCTGAAGACCTTCAGGACCATGTAGTTGGAAACGCTCCGCCTGATTTAGCCGATAAAATTAAACGATCGACCCAGGCAAGATCATCCTCTTCTACAAATTCACTCCGCTAGCTGATGCCGACGCCATTCGGTTGTGGCAAAAGACTCTCTGCGAGGCTCTCGGGCTACGCGGACGAATCTTGCTGTCCAAAGATGGAATCAACGGAACCTTGGGTGGCCCACTCAGTGGCGTCAAAAAATACATTCGCGCAATGAAGGACTTTCCTGCCTTTCGCGACATGCAATATAAATGGTCAGAAGGAAAAGGTCACGAGTTTCCTCGGCTACAGATCCGCGTGCGCGACGAAATCGTCACCTTTGGAGTACCCCACGAGATCGTCGTTGATGACAATGGAATAGTTGGTGGCGGAGAACATTTATCTCCGCTACAAGTCAACGAACTCGTTGCCCAGCGAGGTGATGAGGTTGTGTTCTTCGATGGACGAAATGAATACGAAGCACGAATCGGCAAATTCCGCAACGCTATTGTGCCCACTGTTGACACCACACCCGAGTTCCTCAAGGTGCTCGAGAGTGGCATTTATGACCATCTCAAGGATCGTCCAATCGTCACCTACTGCACGGGCGGAATTCGGTGCGAGGTGTTGTCGTTGTTGATGAAGAATCGCGGATTTAATGAGGTCTATCAACTTGACGGCGGTGTCGTGCGATACGGCGAACAATTTAAAGACGGTGGACTGTGGGAAGGATCACTGTATGTTTTTGACCACCGCTTCAAAATCGATTTCAGCAAGGATGCAAAAGTTCTCGGAACATGTCATATCTGCACTCAGCCAACAAACGAATACCACAACTGCTCGGACCTCACCTGTCGAGTGCGAACGCTCATCTGTCCACCTTGTGTCAGCGACATCGACGAGATATTTTGTGCGGTCTGCCTACCGAGCAAAAAATGACACTCTGATCTGCGCGAGAACTCAAGATAAAAAGTCAACGATCTTTTGACGGGCATCCGCTGTCTCTGCGGCATCAACCATAATCACCGGCCAAATATGTGGCATATTTTCCACAACATGTAGATCGACCGCAACACCAGATTGCCGAGCCTTATTGGCAAACTCCACAGCATCATCAAGTAGAACTTCGGACGCGCTCACAAATATCAACACCTTGGGGACTTGCGAGAAGTCTCCGTGCGCCGGCGAGGCCAAGGGATCGGTTGTCGCATATGTGCCAAGATACGCGACTGCGGCCTGCTCGGCTGAGTCTCGCGAGAACATCGTGTCTGTGGAAGCATTTTTCTCATAACTCGCAGCAGTCGCTGCAAGATCCAACCAGGGTGAGAGTAATACGAGACCAGCAGGCATCTGATGTTGACTGTCGCGTGCCGCAAGTGTCAACGAGAGTGCGAGAGCGCCACCCGCCGAGTCTCCCCCAACAAATACTTCACCCTCACTCTGGAGTTCTGCGTACACGCCAACGGCATCAACGAGCGCGGCTGGATACGGGTGCTCGGGTGCTAAGCGATAGTCCGGTATCACCACTTGGCAATCAGCCTTCAGGGCAATGTCCGAAGCGTAATTGAGCCATGTCCGCGTCCACCCCAAGCGAAAACCGCCACCGTGTAAATGCAGATATGAAAACTTTGGCTGGGCTGAACTAACGATCAGACACTGAACCCCAGCCACGCTTTCTTCACGCACCACAGCGCCCTCAATGAGGGGTGTAGCAAATCGCGAATTGTGGCGCCGCTCAATCAAGGAGTCATCGGCATCACTTCCCACTTGTAGATCAGGCAAATTCCAAAGATTGATATCCTTCATCCGAAATACACTCCCCCATTTGGACGCAGTACTTGACCCGTCATGAACTTTGATGCATCACTCATCAAGTACAACACAGTCAAGGCTATGTCGAGAGGTTCTCCAGTGATACTTAGTGGTGATTGACTTCGACGGGCATCAAAAAACTGCTCCTTCAACGCTTCATCGATAGTTCCGTCTGCACGCGAGTAACTCGCTGCAACCATTGGTGTTTCGACATACCCAGGGGCAATCGCATTGACTCGGATGCCTAATTCACCAAACTCCACTGAAGCCGTGCGCGTGAGTTGAATGACTGCCGCTTTGGTCATGCCGTATCCGCCCAGTCTCGGAAAAGGCATCTCTCCGCCAGCAGAGGCAACAGAAACAATTGATCCACCAGATTTCATCACCTTGGCAGCGGCAGCCAATCCCCACAGCACACCCAGTTGGTTGACAGCAATCAGTTCATTGACGTGCTCGGGAGTGATGTCAGCAATAAATGCGTAACGCAGGATGCCCGCCACGTTTGCCCAGCCATCAACTCGACCATTCTTTTTAAGCACTTGATCAGCGACTGACATGATGGCGTCACGATCTGCAACGTCAGCGCCATAAAACTCAACGGAGAGACCTTCGTTGTCAGCAAGCGCTCGGGTTTCTTCCAATGTGTCGATATTGCGATCAAGGCCAACGACATGAGCCCCCGAGCGCCCCAAGACAAGCAATGTCTCGCGACCAATACCACTAGCCGCTCCAGTGACGACGCATACCTTGTTGGCAAGCGAAAAGTAATCAGGCCGAGAAACGTTCATCTAGTGATGGTAGCCCGCAGAGGAATCAGCATCTATGTCGGCGCTATCCCTCCAGATCGACAACATTAGACTGGCACTCACACCGCTGTCGCAAGGAGACACCAATGACAACCGAGGATTCCTCACCTGTTCCGGATTATTTGCAGAAGCTTCGTCTCGATGGCCGCAACTATGTGGTCCTCGGAGCCGGACTCGGCATGGGACGACAAACCTGCCATGCGCTCTCGCAGGCGGGTGCCGCACATGTGCTGTGCGTGGACATTGACGAGCACCGGGCGCGCGAGGTAGCCGCGGAAATTCCAGGCGGACTTTCTTGGCACGGTGATGTCACGAAACGTTCAGAGGTTGTACGTCTCGCTGCTGATGCATCTCAACAACTGGGGCGAATCAACGGCTTTGTTGACATCATTGGTATGGCGCAATGGAAATCGATTTTAGAAATCGACGATGAGATTTGGGATTGGGAGTTTGACATCTGTCTGCGTCATGCCTATTTATGTTCGCAGGAATTAGGAAAACTGATGGTCGCTAGTGGCGGTGGAACCATGGTTTTTATCTCGTCCATCAGTGGACTCAGCGCAGCGCCGATGCACGCCGCTTACGGTGCCGCCAAAGCCGCTTTAATGGCCTGGGTGCAATCGCTCGCAGTTGAGTTGGGCCCACACCAAATTCGCGCCAACGCCATTGCTCCAGGCACAATCTTGACTCCGCGCTTGGATGCCATTTTCACGGACGAACAACGCACTGCGAATAATGAAGTGGTTCCCATTGGGCGTGTTGGGCAACCGCCAGATATCGCCTCTGCTGCTCTTTATCTCACAAGCGATCTATCGGCGTTTGTGAATGGTCGAACGTTGGTCGTCGATGGTGGCGTTGATGCCAAGTTTCCCTACAACACGTTGTAGAAGGCTTTTGGGGCTCTTTCGAAGGACCCTCAATGGCTTTTTAACGAAAGCAACCGCAGATCTTCGCCTTGTTGCCACGATCAGCAGACCTTTTTCAGTAGAATGAGTCGACTTACTGCAACAGTGTCAAGAGACTTTAGGGAGAAGACCAATGAAAAGATTTAAAGTTATTTCGTGCGTGGCGATTCTGTTTCTCGGAGCCGCTTGCGGTGGTGACAGCGCTCCTAACCAAACGACGCAAACAACAATTGTCCTTGGTTATTCGATCAAGCCCTTCTCCGACCTAAAAGAGGCAAAACTGGCGGGAACCGACCTCTCTGCGACATTTCTAGTCGGCGCAGACTTAACGGGCGCAGACTTAACGGGCGCAGACTTGTCAAATGCCGAGCTCATCTTTACTAGTTTGATAGACGCCAATCTGATAAATGCCAACCTCACAGGAACAAACCTCTCTTTCACCGATGGGCGCAACGCGAACTTCACCGGGGCGATCATGGTTGGTGCAAACTTGGTAGGAGCAGATCTACGTGGCGCCAAACTCGCACTTGCCAATTTGACTAATGCCCAGATGACAAGGGTGAATTTAGTGGCCGTCTACCTAACAAATGCCTTCTTGACAGGAGCGAATCTAATCTCCGCTAATCTTGCCAACACCGAACTGGTTAGTGCTGACCTAGTTGGGGCCTACCTAATCAATGCCGACCTGACCCTCTCAGATGCGCGGGACGCAAATATGCACAACGCAAACCTCACAGGAGCGAACCTCAGAGGAGCAGACCTCAGAGGAGCAGACCTCACAGGAGCGAACCTCACGAACGCTGACCTAACCGGTGCAAATATCACGGACACGGACCTCACAGGAGCAGACCTCACAGGAACAAAAATGCCTTAATAGGTTGATGCTCTAGATCTCCAGCTGATCTAAATTGAGTTTTATTAAGTTGACTTATTTTCCGAACGACTTGTACTTCCCTGTGAAAGACCTTGTGAAGAACGTGATCGTTATTCCGCGGGCGGTATGAACCTAAAGATTGTTGGCCACGCCCTTGGCCAAGGAAAAACGGTTACAGAGATAACTAGTTACATAGACCGAATAGGACGGACAAACAAGTTGATGTACTTGTCGGTGAAACCCGATAAGCCAGAGTTAAAAAACTTGGCCCACGCAATGTAGCCATCCAACTCAGAAGAACTCCAATAGCCTCCCGTCGGGATTTGAAACACGCCTCAAGAGGCGACGCTGGGAACCGAAGGCACGAACTAACGACCTGCGTAGTATGCGGCTTGCGTCATTGTGGACACCAAAGGGACACCAGTGATGGCTACAGGTATTTACCACAGTAAATCTTTTATTGACTGCAGTAACTCATACAAAAGTACGGCGGCAATGATTAAAACAGCTACAACTACTACCAAAATAATAAACCACTTCTGTTTATAAAAAGGGCTCGTGGGGATCAGTTGATGGCGTGGTGGTGTCCATGGTTCAGGTTGGGTCATAACCCGAACTCTCCCAGTTCTCAGATAGGGAATTACACGCCAATAGAGGCGACGCTGGGAATCGAAATCAGAATGGTGCGTTCAGTCCTTCCACTCTGAACAACTCAAACCTCTGTTGCTAGGAGAAATCTTTAATACTTTCCCCACTGATTCCATCCAGATTCACTGTCTCCGCTGAGGCCACAGTGCCAGGGAAGTGCCACAAAGTTATGTCTGGCGAACTACGAATACGGCTTTTTCACTGAGATCTCTATCTCAAGTTTGCGCGCTTATCCACGCAGAATATCCACCAATCAAGTCGCTGACATCGGTGAATCCATGCGACTTCAAGAGGCTTGAGGCGATAGACGACCTGTACCCTCCAGCACAAAACACAACGACTGGTGAAGTCTTATCAATTTCCTCAATGCGCTTCAACAATGAGGCCAGACTTATGTGTCGAGCATTTGGAATGCTGCCCAATTCAACTTCGCCTGCATTACGTATGTCGATAAGTGAGATATTGTCAACTGTAAGTATTCGTTTATTAAATGCTTCAACAGACAGCCTTGACTGCTGCGCTACAAACTCTGGTTTTTCGATAAAAACACGAAAAGGTTCACCAAGCGCACCGATCACGTTGTCAAACCCAATCCTCGCTAGTCGCATTTTCGCTTCACCCTCAGTGCCCACATCACAGACAAGGACAATCGGCGTTCCTGGCTCCATCACTTCTCCAACATATTCAGCAAACCGCCCGGACAATCCGACATTCACTGAACCACGCAGGTGGCCAGCAGCAAAACTCAAGTCGTCTCGAGAGTCGATAATGACCGCTCCACGTGATTTTGCATCGAACACCTCATCGAGAGTCATTATCTGTATTTTTCCTTCATCGACAAATAAGTCGTGAACCTGGCGATTTTTAGTGGCCGCAAAAGGAAAATACAACGGAGCAACTGATTGACCCTGCGTTACGGCTTCAACGAAATCCTGCAAACTCATTGGCGCAAGTGCATAATTGGTTTTTCGCTGTTCACCGATAGTTGATACTGTTTCTGTTGATAAATTCTTTCCACATGTTGAACCAGCACCGTGCGCTGGATACACCTTCGTAGCATCCGGCAATTTCATCAACTTGTTATGCAATGAGTCATACAACTGATGTGCGAGATCATCTGCGGAGAATCCGACTGAAGACAACAGATCCGGCCGACCGACGTCACCAATGAACAAAGTGTCGCCCGTGCATACGCCGTAGGGATCACTCGTTGGCCCATCGGGGCGGATGACCAAACATGCGGATTCTGGGGTGTGCCCTGGAGTTTCCAAGAGTTCAAGATCTACTTTTCCGAGCGAGAAGTGTTCGCCATGCTTCATTGTGCGAATTGGAAAATCAACTCGACCACTGGCTCCGTGCCCGTAGATGATTTCTGCACCAACTTTTGTAGCAAGTTCTAAATGTCCCGACAAAAAGTCAGCATGAAAATGCGTTTCAAACACCGAAGTAATCGTTAGACCTTGCGTATTTGCATCAGCGATGTATTGATCCACGTCCCGTCGTGGGTCAACCACTATTGCTTTGCCAGTAGTGCGATCCCCCACTAAATAGCTGGCGTGCGATAGGCACTGCAGGTAGTACTGACGGAAGAACATATTTGAATTTTCCATATACCTATGATACCCTAGGGGGTATGTGTAGACAAATCAATTGTAAAAAGTGTAAAAAAGCAACCTGGGGAGGATGTGGAGCCCACGTAGAACAAGTACTTGGTCATCTTTCGCAGTCCCAACGTTGCCAATGTGCTTCGGCCTCAGCCGCTGCCACTCCTGCAAAGAAGAAATGGTATAGCCGATGAGCAATCCTATGTACCCAGGCTCATTCTGGGATGAGCGATACGGCGTAGATGAATACATATACGGCAAGGAGCCAAACGATTTCTTAAAGCAACATGTGGACTCACTTCCCCACGGTTCCGTTATCTGCCTAGCTGATGGCGAAGGACGCAACTCTGTATTCGTCGCTTCAACTGGGCGCGCCACATGGAGTGTCGACTTAAGCACACAAGGGCCCCGCAAGACCATGCAACTTGCATCTGAACGCAAGGTAGAAGTTCACACAGAGTCAGCCAACTTAGCAACATGCGATCTTGGTGAAAATAGATGGGATGCAATCATTTCCATTTTCGCCCATATGCCAAAAGACGTTCGAGTCGATCTTCATCAGCGTGTAATTAGAGCGTTAAAGCCAGGCGGTGTGTTTCTGCTAGAGGCGTACACGCCGGCTCAGGTTGGTCGTGGCACTGGAGGTCCGCAAGACGCTTCACTCACTATGCAGCTAAAAGACCTTCGATCCGAATTATCTCCGCTAAGTTTTGACATTGCTCAGGAAATCGAACGAAACGTAGTTGAAGGCATTGGACACACCGGCATGGCTTCAGTCGTACAAGTAATCGCGAGGAAGAAATAATTATGGAGATCAATCAAGACGTTCAAGCAGACCTTTCACTTCGCCTTCGCCGCATCGAGGGTCAGATACGCGGTATTCAAGCAATGATCGAGGAGAATCGCGAGTGCCGGGACATCGTCACACAAATTGCTGCGGCATCAAAAGCCCTAGATCAAGTTGGTTTCAAGATGCTGGCTTCAGGGCTTGTGTCGTGCCTCGAAGACCCAAAGAAGTCCGCCAAGCAGGGTTACAGCGTGTCTGAGGTAGAGAAACTCTTCCTCAAGCTCGCGTAGTAGTTGTTCACCGATTTGTCTCTCAATTGATTCACAAACTAAATCTGATTAGTTAGAGTCGATGCTGGCAATCGAACTTACGAATGACTTTTCATCACACCAGCGTCAAGGAATCAAATACACCACGCGCAGACGAAATGTGTCCCGTTTGTGTCCCGCATGATTTGCTTCGGATCCATTCCTTCACGGTTCAGAATCGTTTGCGCTGTTCACCCATCGCATAGAGGAAACTTGTCGCCAGGTTCCGGCGCGACTTCTCCCTCATCGCCATCAACGGTCTCAATGCTTCCACATTGAGACCACAACCAAATCACATTCTCCAACATGTCTTCTCGCGATTTTCCATCACCAGGTCACCGTTCCGTATCCTCGTCACATTCTCTACACTTGGGAACCTCGGCTCCAGCACTTGCCGCTAACGGAGAACGATACTTTTTTCGGATATTGCGTTCTTCGTGCCTCGCTGACACGAAATTTTAATGACCACAGTTTTGCCTGTCGACTTGCCGAGTGCACGCCTGAGTGATGCAGACGTCAATGAAGTTTCCAGAACTCCATCAGCAACCTTCGTACGTTTCACTAGTGTCACTTTTTTACTTCCGGAACTGCCTGTTACAGAACAGTAAGACTTTGGAGCAGTAGCAATCTTCATCTTCAGCCACTTGCCATTTGGTCCTTTTCCAAGAGTGGTTACGCCATTTATTCTCGGCGGGCTCGCAAGGCGAACAGTCGGACTAGCTGATTTTTTGAGCTTGAGTTTCAATTTTGAATAGTTCTTCTTCACGGCGGCAGTGCCTACTAATTGAAGTTTTGGCTTCTCGCTCAAACGTACTGACGCAATTTTTGGTGCGTCTAAACCGTCCACTTCAAATGGCATATTGATGAGAACGCCAGGCAATGTTCGTTTCTCGACTTGGATACCCGTACCAGTAGCACTTGAAAAGTCGCCTGTTCCGCCCACCGTAAACACATTGGTGACGAGCGTGTATTGAATACAGATTGTCTTTTGCAAATTATTGCAATTGAACGAAACTGCTGGCGTGCTGGAGTCAACTGTTGTCAGGTCTTCTTCAATAGTTCCAGCCAAGGTGTGTGCTCCGTTATCAAACGAAAGTGACCAAGCGCAGTTACGGAAACCGTCAAAGTCAACTTTCCACTCAGACGCAGATGTGATGGGCAGGATCCCTTGTGTTACGTCAAATGACGTTGGAATAAGTCTATTGAACGTGAAATCGACATTTGTTGTTCGGTTTGTGTCACATGTCGTATCTAAAGTTCCTTCCCCATACAAAGCAGTAGTCACGGGGCCAGTTTTCGCCTTGTTTGTTTCCAGAAGCGTGCTCGAGAAGGAACATTTTAATGCAGGTGGCTGCACAGGATCCCATGTGGCGTTTCCGCTACTGGGTAAAGAATTTTCTTCCATCCATGCTCGTAGTTGCGCGATAATATCCTCAACGGTTGAGGTGAATACTTCGTCCAAATTTTTCGATTGGTTATCTAACACTGAGATGCACGCAAAGTCATCGCCCCACAGTTCTGTGAGGTCATCAAACCCATTGTATTGCTTCAGATTGATGTCGCCAAGATCGCTCAGTGATGCGGCGTGTGCGGGTGCTGTTGCCAGAAGCGAAAAGCCGAGAGCAGTCGCGACGATTAGGGATACGTATTTGTTCTTCATCGGTGTCCTATCTGTGAAGGTGGAAGCATGAATAAAGATCAATCTAACATAAGCAGTGAATGTGGCGCGAAAATTAAGAAATAGCTCATTTTGCTAGTGTCTGGGGAATGGTTGTAGTAGTCATGGGGACATATGAGCGGGCAATCTTGCTAGACCGAGCCATTACGCGCGTGCGGAGTCAGACGTGTCACTTGGGACTGGCGCTTTAGTTGTTGGTGCTTCAGTCGATGCCACATCCACCGTCTTTGTACAACTGGTTACCAACATTAAGACCACACCAACAAGGGAACCCACTCTCGTCGCGTCAGCGAACCATACACGCCCCAGTGATCGCCTCACGACGCTGAGTAAACAGACAGACTGCTTTGAGGGTCAGTCGCGAATAGTTAAAAAGCCACACGGGACGGACGTACTACGTGGAGTACTTGTCGGTGAAACCCGACAAGCCGGAGTTAAAAACTTGCCCCACGCGTGATTACCATCCAACTCAGAGGAACTCCAATAGCCGCCAGCCGAAAACTGAACCACGCCACTAGAGGCGACGCTGGGAATCGAACCCAGGTACAGGGCTTTGCAGGCCCTTGCCTA
>CALGTP010000662.1 GCA_937902105.1 uncultured Actinomycetes bacterium | reverse complement strand
ACCGATAGTTCGCCACCTGAAGTTTCAAACATTCGTCCCGAGATTTCACAGGCAGATGAACCAAGCCAGACCACGACGGGGCTGACATTGGCCGGATCCATTGCATCAAAGCCAGAGTCAGGCTTCTTCATCATCTCGGCGAATGCATCTTGTGTCATGCGACTGCGTGCTGACGGTGCAATGCCGTTGATCTTAATTCCGTAGCGATCAAGTTCAGCTGCACTGACGATAGTGAATGAAGCAATACCAGCCTTAGCTGCCGAATAGTTGGCTTGCGAAACACTGCCGAATAAGCCAGCACCCGATGAAGTAGTGATGATCCGCGCTTCAATGGGCGTTCCTGCCTTACTCATTGCACGCCAATAATCAACGGCGTGACGAACTGGGCAGAACATACCGCGTAAGTGAACTTTCATCACAGCGTCCCATTCATCGACGGACATATTGACGATCATGCGATCGCGAACAATGCCGGCGTTGCAGACCAAAGTGTCGAGACGACCGAAGGTATCAATGGCTTGTTGCACCATGCGACCAGCACCATCCCAGTCACTGACATCATCATCGTTAATGACGGCTTCGCCGCCCATTGCTTTGATGGTTGCTACCACTTCAGATGCTGGACTGACATCGTGCCCTTCGCCTGTGAGTGAAGCACCCACATCATTGACGATGACTTTGGCTCCCTCGGCGGCGAAAGCCAGTGCATGAGCGCGACCAAGTCCTCGTCCCGCTCCAGTAATAATGGCCACGCGGCCGTCACAGATTCCCATTTTTTTGTAGCTTTCTCTAACAGGTGATTCCGCCGTCAATGACGACGATTGAACCAGTCATATAGCGGCCTTCATCAGAAGCAATGAAGGTGAACATATTTGCCATCTCATCGGGTTCAGCAGGATCCATGGGCGTCATGATTTTGCCCATCAAGCCGTAATCAGCATCAGCGGGAAGGTCCTTGAACGAAGCATAAATGGCGGTATTCGTTCCTCCCGGAGCAACGGCATTGACACGCACGCCTTTGCCACGATATTCGTAAGCCAATTCGCGCGTGAGGTTGACGACGCCACCTTTACTGGCGCAGTAGGCAGCGCTCCAAGGAGCGCCCATGATGCCCGATGTCGACGCTGTGTTTACGATGACCCCATCACGACCAGTTTGAGCGTAAGAGGCGAGAAGGTGCGGCAGAGCGTAGCGTGCTACATAGAAAGTTCCGTTGAGGTTGACGGCCACGATGCGGTCAAACCATTCCGGAGTTTCTTCATGACTGTTTGCAAAATGTCCAATGCCAGCGATGTTGCAGACGATGTCTAAACCACCTAGGGCTTTGGCGGCTTTATTGACAACCTTCTCAACCTCAATGGCTTTGGTGACATCAAGGTCGTAAGCCACGGCAGTTCCGCCGGCCTTTTTGATTTCAGCGGCAGTTTCTTTGGCACCGCGCAAATCAGCGAGGGCTACATGGGCGCCTTCGGCGGCAAAGCGCAACGCTGTGGCTCGCCCAATTCCTGATCCAGCACCTGTAATGAAGGCCCGTCGAGCACGTAGGCGCTTATAAATCGGCGCTGGTTTCACTGGGGATTTCTTAACGATGGCTTTTTTTACTGGTGGCTTCTTCGCAGTACTCATTTTGCCCCTCCATAGGTAGCTCGTAGGTCTTTCTTTAAGACTTTGCCACTTGGATTTCGTGGTAAAGCGCTCACGATTTCTAATTGCTCAGGAATTTTGTGCACCGATAGTTGGGCACTCTTTAGAAAGGAAACCATGTCATCAAATGTAATCGTCATATCAGGCTTGCAAACAATAACAGCGCAAGCCCGTTCTCCGCTTTTGTCGTCTTGTAAACCAATGACAGCGGCATCAGCGACGGATGGATGAGCGAACAATAGGTCTTCAATTTCTTTCGCAGAAATATTTTCACCCTTGCGAATGATGATGTCTTTCAAACGGCCGGTGATGCTCACAAACCCTTGTGCGTCAATGACACCGAGATCACCGGTGCGGAACCAACCATCCTCGTCAAAGGCTTCGGCATCAAGAGACGAGTCAAGGTATCCCTGACAGACTTGGCGACCTTTGACCCGTAGTTCGCCTTCTTCGCCAGGGGCACACACCTTGTCATCAATAACGGTGCGCAGGGTGACGCCAGGACAAGGACGCCCATCCGTGACGGCTTTTTTGTCATCGGGGTCATCAACATGGATCATGGTATTGATGGGTGCTTCAGTCAGTCCCCAGCCGCCAATGAGTGGTGCATTAAATGCACGCATCATTTCGTCATGAAGGGTTTTTGGTTTGGGAGCACCACCGCCATTGAAGATGCGTACATCGGGAAGCAACTGCTGTCCCGTTGGCAGTTGATTTTGAGCGTTGAGGTAAGTCAACCAAAAAACGGTTCCCGCACCAGCGCAGGTGACTCCGTTTTCACCCAGCCACTTCGGAGTGTTTGCCGGGTCAAAGGTCTCAACCATCAATAACTCAACACCAGTTTGCATGGCATTGAAAAGCCACACCAGTCCACCGACGTGAGTGATCGGAAAGACGACAGCGGCCTTGTCCTCGGGGGTGACTTGCATACTCCACTGCATGCCATCATTAGCAGCCGACAAACTGTTGTCGCTGTGCTTGGCACCCTTCGGGTCAGCTGTCGTGCCCGAGGAATAAAAGAGCCAACGTACGGCGTCAAGTTCGGCCTGATAGGTGGACAGACCAGCAGGGTCTGCTTCGGGCATGTCGGGATCAGCGATAATAATCTCAATGTTGCGGCCAAGTGAGGCGACGACCTCGTGAGCCATTGGTTCATAATCAAAGCCACGAAACATGCGTGGAACAATCAAAACTTTGCAGTTTGATTGGGAGACGATAAAACTCACTTCCCGATTTCGGTAGATCGGCAGAATTGGATTTTGAATCGCACCTAGGCGCGAGAGTGCGCCCGTGAGAACAAGCGACTCAAAACGAGATGGTAGGACCCACGAGACATTGGTATTTTCATTGATACCTCTGTGCGAGAGTCCAGCGGCAACTCGTTCACACCAATTTTTATATTCTCCGTAGGTCAGAGTTCGACCATGTCCATCAAGAGCCATCCGTTTATCGGGGGTCATCAGGGCGCGCTCAGATATCAGTTGCCAGAGAGTCTTTCCCGCAGTGTCGATTGTTCCAGCGATGTGTTGATTCATGTTGATGAGAGGTCGATTTCTTAGAACGTAATCACGGCGCGGGCGAGAGTTCCGCTTTCCAGGCCGTGTACGGCGTCTTGCCAATGATCAACGGGGAAAGTGGCGCTCACAAGTTCGTCCAGGAGGATTTCGCCGCGTCGGTAGAGTTCAATGATTCGGGGGATATCACGCTGGGGACTGATTGTCCCGTAGCGACAGCCAATAATGCCACGATCGACTTGAGTGAGACGCGTGTACAGACCTTCAAACTTTGCGGTCTGACTGCTGACGCCGATGACGACAACGGTGCCTTCCCAGTCAAGGCATTCAAGAGCGTTGTAGGTCACGCTCGGATGTGCGACACAGTCAAAGGCCCAATTCACTCCACCCGAATTAAAGGGACCGCGTGCTGTCGTTGCGTTGTGCGGCATGATTGCTCCTACTGCAGCCACGATGTCTTCAGTTTTTCCGTCAAGGAAGTGCGTGGCGCCAAATTTCATGGCTAGAGCTTCCTTTTCCGGAACAGTGTCCACAGCAATGATCGTAGTAGCACCTTGAACTTTGAGAGCCTGGATGACATTGAGTCCCACACCACCAACACCAAAGACTAAAGCCGATTGACCGCGCTTCACATTGGCGCGATTGAATACCGCACCCATGCCAGTGACAACTCCACAACCGACAAGAGCAGCAGAGGTCAATGGCACATCTTTGGGGATCTTCACGCACTGCACATCGCGAACTAAAGTTCGTTCGGCAAAAGCACTGGTTGCGGCAAAGTTGTAAATTGCCTCACCATCAAGTGTGAATGGAGTGCTGGCATTTCCGAGAGTGGCGCGACATGCGGTGGGACGTCCATCCATGCAGTATTGGCAAAAGCCACAAGCCGCCAAAGTAGCGATGATGACATGGTCGCCAGGTTGCACATGAGTGACGGCATTGCCGACTTCTGCAACAACTCCAGCAGCTTCGTGGCCGCAGACCCCAGGCGAAGGAACGGGATACATGCCGCCCATATAGGAGATGTCACTGTGGCATAGACCAGCAGCGGCAACCTGCACGATGACCTCGCGTGGACCTGGCGCTCGTAGTGAAAGTCCGTCAACCAAATTGGTCGTCGATCCGTTATAAACAATGCCCTTCATGGGACCCCCTTAATCAATATCTGAACTCTAGTGCAGGCACTACAAAAATCTGACGGTCAGTCAGATAGGTCTTTCCCTTTAACTTTCTGGGTTGTACAGTCCTTATATGGCTAGTCTCATTTCTCGCTCACAGATTTCGATTTCCCCCTTGCCAGGTTCGCTCGGGGCAGTTGTTGAGGGACTTCAAGTGGCCAAATTGAGTGATCAGGATCTGGCCGAAGTGGCTGTCGAATTGGTTGCCGCTTGGGCTCAATATCTGGTGCTTTTCTTCCCTGGGGCTCATTTAACGGCAGCGGATCAGGTCCGTTTGGCGCGCTGTTTTGGTAATCACATTGCTGCCACCACGGAGGCAGGGGGCGACTATCGCAACGCTCCTTCATTGGCTCGTGATGGCTTTCCGGAAATTTTGCTTCTAGACACCGATCTCAAGGCTGACCCGCGTCAAACGGCAGTGTGGCATACCGATGTCACCTTCACGGAGAACCCTCCCATCGGCTCTCTTTTTGTCATGGAGATCGCTACCCAAAGTGGGGGTGACACTATGTGGTCGAATCAGATTAAAGCTCTTGCCGCCTTGAGTGCGCCGATACGTGAGTTCATCAGTGGTCTCAAGGCAAATCACGGGCGTCCTCCCGCAACCGGAACAGCGGTACACCCCATGGTGCGCGAGCACCATTCAACGGGGGAGAAAGTTTTGTTTGTGAATCGAGGCTGGACAAATTCAATAGTCGGATTGAAACCACTCGAAAGCATGCATCTCTTGGAAGTAATTCATCAGACTTCGGAGCGACCTGAATTGCAAACGAGATGGAAGTGGACATCAGGTGACGCCGCGCTATGGGATAACAGGTACACCATGCACTACGCCGTCAATGATTATCACGGTCAACGTCGACGCGCTCGGCGGGCGACAATTTATAACGTGTAGTTGGCGCGAACTAGCCCCGAGTGCGTGAGCGAAGTTCGTATTTGAGAACTTTGCCACTGGCGTTGAGCGGAAGCAGATCGACAAATGTGAAGTGCCGCGGAACCTTGTAATTGGCCATACATTGGCGCGACCACTCGATGAGTTCTTGCTCACTCACCGTTTGATCTGTGCGGAGTACCACGAAAGCATGGCCGACTTCTCCGAGACGATCATCGGGTTGTCCAACAACTGCTACCTGGGCAATTGAGGGATGGGCCAGCAGGGTATTTTCAATATCAGCAGGGTAGGCATTAAACCCTCCGACGATGAACATGTCCTTGATGCGATCAGTAATCGCCAGATAGCCATTGGTGTCCATGATTCCGATGTCACCCGTATGTAAAAATCCATCTTTGTCAATGGCTTGAGCAGTGGCTTCGGGATTCTCGAAATAGCCGGGCATCACGTTGTATCCGCGACAGATGATTTCGCCGGCCGTCCCACGCGCAACCTCACGATTATTCTGGTCTACGACTCGCACTTCAACGTCGCTGATCGCTCGACCACTTGTTGTCGAGATTGTGAATGGATCATCATCAGCGCGACACATCGTGATCGTGCCCGTAGATTCGGTGAGTCCATAGGCGGTGAGGATGACGGTGAATGTGAGTTCTTGGCGCATGCGGCGAATCATCTCTACTGGAACGGCTGCTGAACCAGTCACCGCCAAGCGCAAAGACGAAAGGTCGAAATTGTTTCTCTCGGGGTGATTGAGAATACTGAGGTACAAAGTTGGCGGGCCAGGTAACGCAGTGATTTTTTCTTGGTTGACGATTTTGAGGACAGTTAGGACATCAAATATTGGGACAGGAATCATGGTCGCGCCGCTCAGCAAACACGCAAGAAATCCAGCCTTATAACCGAATGTGTGAAAAAAGGGATTGACGATTAGGTAGCGATCGGACTCGCTCAATCCAACAATGGATGACCACTCGGTGAACACCCGAATCGTTTGATCGTGACGTGACATGACGCCTTTAGGTTTACCAGTTGTCCCCGATGTGAAGATGATGTCACATAAATCCGAAGGCATGATCTTTCGCTCGCGTTCATGCACCGCGGCGAGCGGTACTGAATGACCTTGCGCTAGAAAATCTTGCCAAGGTGTGCATTGAGCGTCCGTGGCCCCTGAAAAATCAATGATGTGCTCAAGGCTGGGCAGGGCGATACGACTGTCGCGGAGTTCTTGTGCGTAGTTTTGGCCGAGAAATTTATTGTCGCATAAGAGAAATTTTGCGCCACTGTGATTCAGAACATAGGCCGCTTCTGAACCTTTGAAACGCGTGTTGATGGGGACTAGAACTCCGCCGACGATTTGCGCACCAAGCGCAGAAAAAATCCATTCGGCACTGTTTGGCGCCCAGATTGCTAGGCGATCACCGTGATGTAGACCCAAAGCAATAAAGGACCTGGCGGCGCCTTCAACAGCTCTGATTACTTCAGAAAATGACCACCGACGATCACCGTCAACGAGGGCTTCACGATCTCCGAAGCGCACGGTCTCCCGCACAACTTGGGCGATAGTCAGCACTTGTTATTTGAGATGACTAATGCTGTACAACTTGATGGCATTACCGCGCATCAGTTTGTACACCACTTCATCGCTGAGGTTCATCGTCTGCTCGAGTGCGATCTTGGCTGTATGTGGCCAAGTGGAGTCGGAGTGTGGGTAGTCGCATTCGAAGGTGACGTTGTCCACGCCGATTTCCTCAAGCGAACGCAGACCGTGTGGATCGTCAAAGTAGCAACCGTAAATATGCTTCTTGAATAATTCACTTGGCCGTTCAAGAACCTTGTCGGCAATTCCACCCCAACCACGGTTTTCTTCCCAGACCACATTGGCGCGCTCAAGGATGTAAGGAATCCAGCCAATTTGACCTTCGCTGTAGGCAATCTTGAGATCTTTGAACTGGGTAAACAATCCGCTCATCAACCAGTCGACCATGCTGAAACAGCAATTGGCAAATGTCAATGTTGAACCAACGGCAGCTGGTGCATCAGGCGACGTGCTGGGCATTTTTGAACCCGAACCGATATGCATGTTGATCGTGGTGTGAGTTTCATTGCATGCATCAAAGAATGGCAACCAGAAACCATCCTTGTCGTGGATACTTGGCAACCCAAGATTGGTCGGAATCTCGCTGAAGCACACTGCATGTACTCCGCGTGCCGCGTTGCGCCGAACTTCAGTAGCAGCGGCGACGGGATCCCATAATGGGACGATGCACAACGGCAACATCCGGCCACCCGATTCACCGCACCATTCTTCGACCATCCAGTCGTTGTAGGCGCGCACGCAGAGCATGGCCAACTCTCTGTCTTGTGCCTCGTAAAAAGTTTGCCCACAAAAGCGTGGGAAAGTCGGGAAGCAAAATGACGCTTCGATGCCGGCGGTATCCATATCTTCAAGGCGTTCTTTAAGTTTGTAACTCCCTTGGCGCATCTCGTCGTAGGTGATGCCAGCCAAGATGACTTCATCGCGACTGAAACCCACAGCGGTATCAAGGCGTGTCAAGGGGCGACGGAGGTTCTCATAAAACCACCAGTCGGCGAGAGGGCCCTCATCACCCTTCTCTCCAGGAATCGCAGTAAAGGTGCCACCGACGAACGTCATTTCTTTAACGGGCAGGCGATGTATTCGAGGACCGACGTCGGCGTACTTCTTGGGGAGGCGATCAGACCATACGGTTGCAGGTTCCGTGACGTGATCGTCAACGGAGATGATTTTGGGCAGTTCACGCATGATCTTGAGGGTAGCACTACTTTCTGACGGTGTGTCAGATCGAGCGTGGAATGGGCGAAAGAGGAGTTTGGGACCTACGCTTCGCTATATGAGTGACGCAACGAAACAGGCGATGACGGTTGGAGTGGCTTTGCCTCAAATGGCACCTGGGCTTGACCGAGATCGGCTCATCGCCTGGTGTCGGGGGATTGATCAAGGCCCATTTTCCAGCATTTCTGCGGGCGAACGGATCACCTTTCACAATCTCGATGGTTTTACGCTGTGTTCGGCGGCCAGTGTTTTGACCGAAAGGGTGCGGGTTTTGGTCAATGTGGCGGTGCTTCCTTGGCATGCTCCAGCCCTAGTAGCCAAAGAGTTGGCGTCCATGGATGTCATTTCTGGTGGTCGGGTGGAGGTCGCCGTTGGAGTTGGTGGTCGTCAACAAGACTATGCCGCTTTAGATTCGCCCTTTGCGGGTCGGCATCAGCGCCTTGATGACTCGGTACATGAGCTGAAGCGTTTGTGGTCTGGTGGCACGGCTGCCGACGGGGAACAAGTTGGGCCGCTTCCCATGCAGGTTGGAGGGCCGCCGATTTTGGCTTCGGCGATGGGTCCAAAGTCTTTGGCTCGTGCTGCTCAATGGGCGATTGGAGTGAGTGGCTTCACCCTTTTGGGTGATGCCCACGAAGCGGGCCGACTCTTTAGGGCAACGCAAGATGCATGGACGACGGCAGGTCGCGCCGATAAGCCACGACTGGTGACTGGTTCGTTCGTATCGTTAGGACCCAACGCCGCAGAGAACTTGCGTGACTTCGCTGCGGCATATTTACAAGTCTTTTCTCCAGACTTCGCCCTCTCTCTGGCAGAAGCAATGAATCTCTACGAACCTTCGCGTCTCGTCGATTTGCTTGACAAGGTTGAAGCCGAAGGGGCCGATGAATTCATTATCGTTCCTGCCACAAGCGATCCAGCGATGCTTGACCGTTTGGCAGATGTTGTTGCTTCGCGTCGCTAATTCATCTACTTGGATTTTTTTGTAAGTCCCAGACCATTCGCAACGCCACTATGAGTACAAGCGAAGCGAACAAGATGTTCGACAAATCCTGCGACATCTGATCAGCAATGATTGCACCGGCGATTGCCGCTGGAATACCCGAGAAGCCCACGAGGGCAGCAACTTTGAGATCGACATTGTCACTTTTCCAATTGCGCCAAGTGCCCATGATTGATGTTGGGATGATCACAGCAGCAGAGGTTCCCTTGGCGATGACGCTGAGTTCATTGAAGAAAACAGCCATTGCGGGGACCATCACCACTCCACCTCCAATACCCAGTAGCCCAGCCAATGTCCCAGTGACGAGGCCAATGAAAAGTAGAGCGAGAGCAGAAAATATGGTGAGCGTCGAACGTCCATCGGCGTTGAGCGGAATAAAAAGACGCACTGCGGTGATGAAGAGCATTGCTGCGAATAAATAGCCGAGAGTTTTTTTGGGCAAAATATGAATCCATTTTGTCCCGAGTACTGCCCCCGCCAATGCTCCGAGTGCTAACCACAAGGCCATTGACCAGTCAACGTTGCCGTGACTCCAATAAGTCAGCAAACTTGAAATGGAAATCGGTAGAACTGCACCAAGGGATGTACCATTGGCAAGTCGTTGATCAAACTTGAGTAGTAGAACGAGGACTGGGACTACAAGAATTCCCCCGCCGACGCCAAACAGTCCAGATAACAGACCGGCACCGAGCCCAAGTCCGATCACCACGGAGGTCCCAATAGGTGAACGAGGTGTTGTCATATGAACTGTCACGTAATAGTTCTACCCGCTCGAGTGAACAGTTACTGACTTGCCTTTCATGCTTTTGGAAAAGTTGCAAGGTTCGTTGAAGTTCATACGGGGAGAAATTATGAAACGGTTGATGTGTACATTCGGAGTTGCTCTCCTTGGCCTGTTGGGTCTCACGGCTTGTTCAAGTGACGGTGACGGCGCCACATCGACCGCGCCAGTGACTGAAGTGCCAGTAACTGACGCGCCGACGACAACGAGTGCTCCAGAACCCTTACGCATCTTGATCACCAATGATGACGGAGTGGGCGCCGACGGAATTGATGTGATGGTGCAATCTTTGTTGGCAATGGACAATGTGGCCGTCACGGTTGTTGCCCCATTGGAAAATCAAAGCGGAACTGCTGGCAAGACAACCGCTGGGGATTTGGTCGTCACGGATGCCACCACCAAGAGCGGTTATCCAGCGAAGGCCGTGGCTGGATTTCCGGCGGATACGATTATTTGGGCGATCGATCAGGGTGGCATTGACTTTGTCCCCGATCTTGTTGTTTCTGGTATCAATAACGGTCAAAATTATGGTTTAGAAATTGTGCCTCTGTCAGGAACAGTTGGTGCTGCTCGAGCAGCAGCGGTGCACAATATTCCGTCCGTCGCAGTCAGCCAAGGGCTCGCTGCTGCACCTGATTTTCCAACTTCGGCTGGTGCTGTCGTCGAATGGATTGAAGATCATCGTGCCGAATTGTTGGCTCGTACTGATGGCGAAACTGTGAGCGAATTTGCCAATGTCAATGCACCCTCATGCGCCGCTGGTTTAGTTGTTCGTGGTGTGATTGAAACGCCTATTGAGTCAATGGGAACATCGGATTACAACGCCAATGATTGTGCCTCAACGATTGTACCAACGGGTGATGTCAGCGGATTCCAAAATGGCTACATCACAATCAGTATGTTGCCGATTAGCGGCTCACCATTTACTGATTGAAATTACCCGTGAAGCACTGAGGCGCCAACACGGCGGCGATGGTATGTGGCATCACCGTAGGCGCGCATCAAGGCCCAAGATTTTTTCATCCACAGTTGTAGGTCGGCTTCCCAGGTGTAGCCAATTCCACCGTGTACCTGCATCGTGCTGCGACTGGCGCGATAAGCAGCTTCGCTCGCAAGAGCCTTAGCCATACTGATGTCGCGTAGCACTGTTGATGACCCCGTGCTTGCACTCCAAGCGGCGCGGTATGTGGGGGCCTTGGCGAATTCAACTTTGAGAAGGGCATCTGACATTAAGTGCTTAACCGCTTGAAAGGAGCCGATCGGTTTGCCGAACTGTTCACGCTGGCGCGCGTATTCTGCGGCAACCTCAATCATCGCTTCACTGACACCGATCAAATATGCCGCGCTTGCAAGGGCCATCACATCGCTGGCAGGTAAGCCGAAGACTTCACTTGAGGCCTTGGTTGTGGATTGAGCATGGACGGTAAATAATTGTCGTCCTCCATCGATGCCGTGGACATCGTCTATGGAGAAATCGGTGATGACTGAGTCATGTGTCAAAATGATGTTGGCAACTTGGGCGTGAGCAACATAAGGATTTGCGTCGACCCACAAGGTGGCAATAGCGGTGCCATCATTGAGCGCGTGTGCCCATTGCGTATGAGCAAGAGCAGGTGCGGCGACGGCCATGTGCTCAAGCACCGGTCCTGGTACAGCAGCACGGCCAAGTTCCTGGAATAGCAACACCGCGTCAATCAAGGTGCCGCCCATCCCACCTTGCGATTCAGGTACCAACATGGACAACACGCCCATCTCGGCAAGGCGTGACCAGAGATCTGGGAGATGGCCCGCTTGGTTCTCCCACGCCTCACGTACGTGGGTCGGGGTGCATTGTTTGCTCAGTAAGTCGCGCAGTCCCTCGGCGAAGAGGCGCTGGTCTTGGGTAAATGAAAACTTCATGAGGTCATATGCCTTTGGGTAACTGCAAAACTCGGTCGGCGATGATGTTGCGTTGAATTTCGTTTGTTCCGGCGTAGATCGGGCCACTCAGCGAGAAGAGGAAACCGTCCACCCATCTTTGCGATGGTCCCTCCATGCGTTCGGCTTCAGGACCAAGGATTTGTAAAGCTATTTCGTGGATCCGAACATCCATCTCGCTCCAAAAGATCTTGTTCAGACTTGCTTCCGCACCAATAGTGCGACCTTCCAACATGCCTGTCACTGTTTGATACGTGTGCAGTCGGTATCCCTCGGCTTGCATCCACGCATCAGTCACTGCATCCGAAAGTGCAGTATCGCTGGGATCGCCATAAGTTTTCCAGAGATGAATCAGTCGCTTCACAGCTTCGGTGAACCGTGCTGGACTGCGCAGGCTGACGCCCCGTTCAAACCCAGCAGTAGCCATTGCTACAGCCCAACCTTTATTTTCTTCACCCAAAGTGTTTGCCACGGGAACGCGTACATCGTCGAAAAAGATTTCGGCAAAACCAGTATCGCCATCAAGTTGTGCGATTGGCCGCACTGTGATTCCTGGCAGGTCAAGGGGACACAAAATAAATGTCAATCCTCGATGTCGTTCGGCAGTGGGGTCCGTACGAAAGATACCGAAACACCAATCGGCCCATACCGCACGACTGGCCCAAATCTTTTGACCATTGAGAACCCATTCGTCGCCGTCACGGGTGGCCTTACTACGAATGCTGGCCATATCGCTTCCGGCATTGGGTTCACTCCATGCTTGTGCCCAAACGATTTCCGATGATGCCATAGATGGAAGGAACTTTGTTTTTTGTGCTTGTGTCCCCACCTCCATGATGGTGGGACCGAGAAGAAAGATCCCGTTCTGATTGACCCGACCTGGAGCACCGCTGCGGTAGTACTCCTCTTCAAAAATCAGCCACATGATGTAATCGGCATCACGGCCGCCGTATTCAACTGGCCACGAGACAGCGGACCATCCTCCGTCGTAAAGTTTCTTTTCCCATGCGCGGTGGAGTGCGAATCCCTCGGCAGTGTCGAAACTAGGTAGCGCGGATGTTGGCACGTTGGCTTCAAGCCATGTGCGAGCTTCGGAGCGGAACGCCGATTCTTGGGCAGTTTCGTTGAGGTCCATATCGTTTCAAACCTTAGTCTGAGCGTTACAAAAATCTGACGCTCAGTCAGAAATCGTCAGGTCAGATGTCGGTAGCCAACGTCACAGAACTATCCTGCAAGTGTGGGGGAAAAAGAGCACAGCGGATTGCCATATGTCGCTGGCCTTGACGGTCTTCGGGCCTTGGCCCTGATCACTATCATGCTGTTCCACCTTGGGTGGTCTCGAGTCCCAGGTGGTGTTTTCAGCGTCTCTTTGTTTTTCACTCTGTCGGGGTATCTGATCACTCAGTTGATGATCAGTGATCATGCGCGAACTGGGAGAGTTGACCTGAAGCATTTCTGGTCGCGGCGTCTGAGACGACTAGCGCCCGGTTCAATCGTCGTTGTATTGGCTGTGACGGTCCTTGCTTTGGCAGGGGTGTTCACGGGAGAGCGATTACGCGGGGATCTCTTGGCCACCGTCGGCTACGGCGCTAACTGGCGCTTTGCCACTGCAGGAACGACATACGCCCAACTCTTTGAATCGACACCTTCACCACTTCTACATTTTTGGTCATTGGCGATTGAAGAACAGTTCTATGTCGTTTTTCCCTTACTCATGGCAGTGCTCCTGCGCTGGAAACGACTCATGATCCCGACGCTGACGCTGTTAGCAGGTTTAAGTGCATGTGCGATGATCCTCACATCATCACGCAACGTGGCCTACTACGGCACGCACACCCGAGCGGCGGAGTTTTTAATCGGTGCTTTACTGGCTCTAGTGGTTCCCATGCGCAAGGAAATCACTCAACGTCTGCAAGCATTTTTTGCTGCAGGTGGCGTCATTGCTCTCGGCGTATATGTGTATATCTCGGGGACTGTTAACGCCAGTGATGGGTGGCTATATCAGGGTGGCCTGACTGGTTGCACGATTATTTCGTGTTTACTTATTGTCGCTGTTCTTGTGCCCGGACCCGTTCGTTCTTTGATGTCATTTCGCCCATTGGTTGAACTGGGCAAGGTTAGTTACTCGGTCTATCTCTTCCATTGGCCAGTATTTGTCTTACTGAATGAAGAACGTCTGGGTTTTGACGGTTTGGCGCTATCGCTGATTCGGCTGCTGGTGAGTCTTTGTCTTGGTTTGATCTCTGCACGCATGATTGAAAATCCGATTCGGCTGCGACGGGTCTTGAGGGGGAGTCGTCAGGCGAGTTGGGCATTTGTCGTTTCATTGATCCTCGCAGTAATCGCGATAGCAGGAATTTCAACAGCTAGTCCTTCGGCGCTCGCTGGTGTCGATGCCCCTGACGAGTTTGTGCAATTCACCATGGCCCCGACAACCTTTGTAGTTGAGCCTCAGAGAGCACCATTAAAAATTTTAGTTCTTGGAAGCGAACCTCTGATTGAAAGTGATGTCCGTCAAGCCATTGGAGATGAGATTCCGATTGAGATCGTCAATGGAGTTCGTGAGGGTTGTCCTGTTCGGCCGCTTGAGATTGCTAGCGGTGAGTGCGAATCGCTGACGGCGATTGCGCAAAGAATGCTGGCGGAGTCAAAGCCTGATCTAGTTGTTTTGTCAATCGGGTCCGCTGAGCGAACATTAATTGCATCGCTTGTTGCTGCTCTACCGCTTCTTAGTGATGGGGTAGAGCCCAGTACTGACACTCGGATTTTTTCGGTGAGCGAGCAGGTCGTCGCTGACATTATCCAGCCACTCGGTGTGACCCCAGTAATTGTGGTTGATTATGGGTCTATTGACGTGCTCTCCAATGACATTGCTGATGCGGGTATGCGTATTTCAAACTTGGTTTCGCTGCACCAACCTTCAGCCAAGATATTGCGCGATGCGCTTCTGCTGATCGATACCGAATTGCAGGGTCAGGATCATCGCACTCGGGTGATGGTGATTGGTGATTCAACATCGTTCGGTGTAGCCACGGCTATAGACGACACGGTCGGGGATCGGTACAGCGTGTTGTGGGCTGGTGGTCGAAATTGTCCACTCGTTGAAGTGGCCCGTATCCGTTGGTGGAAAGATACAGAATTTGATACGGAAAACTGTCCCACGCTGAACGGTGACTGGAAAACGGCTCTCGATTCCTTCGCTCCGTCAATTGTTGTGGCAATCACCTCAATACCCGAGCAAGCCGAGCAGATGTATCTTGATGATCCAGAGTGGTACACAGTGAGTGATCCGAAGTTCTTGGCAGTTCACGATGTAGCGATGACTCAGATGATGGGTGAATTTGATACCCGCGGCATCACCCTGATGTTGATGAGTAGTCCCGAGGTACACGGTGGGGCGCTTGGTGGCGCTCCATTTTCTCAACCCGAACGGGTAGCAGCGTGGAATGCAGTGATGCAGAGTTGGGTTGCGCGTTGGCCACAGATTCACATTGTTGATTGGGCGGGGATGGTGGCTACGAGTGAGGTCATCCCTGGCGACTTGCGCGGAGATGGTGTGCACATGCAACAAGAGGATCTTGACAAGATTATCGGCCGAGATTTTGTCCCCTTGCTTGATCGGGTGGTGGACTTGGTTGGTTAGTCTGACGGAGTGTCAGAAATAACTACTGCTCCTCCTTCTCAAGTTCCGGCCATTGAAGGTTGGTTCACGCTGGATCAAGACCCTCACTTAATCGGGTCGAAATGTGTCATGTGTGGAACCTATGTCTTCCCTCCGCGTGACGGCGCTTGTCCTAATCCCTCGTGTGATAGCGACGAATTGTTGCCGACGCCGCTATCGCGCTTCGGCAATGTCTGGAGTTACGCCGAGAATCGTTACGCCCCGCCCCTGCCATATCGTGCCAGCGATCCTTTTGAGCCCTACGCCTTGGTTGCCGTGCAGTTAGAAACCGAGGGGATCATCGTCTTGGGTCAGGCACCGAAAGGCATTTTGGCAGTTGATCTTAAAGTCGGCATGCGCATGCAGTTAGAGACTGATGTTTTATACAACGAGGATGGAGTCGATTACATGGTTTATGTCTGGGCTCCCGCAGTGCAACCTTCCGAAGTGGGAGGTGCGTGATGAATGATCGTGATTTAGTGGTTCTTGGTGTGGGCATGCATCCGTGGGGTAAGTGGGGTCGTGATTTCACCGAATACGGGATGGTGGCTGCGCGAGCGGCCCTCAAAGATGCCGGCATTGAATGGAAAGACGTTCAGTATGTAGCTGGTGCTGACACCATTCGTAATGGCTATCCAGGTTTCATTGCAGGTGCAACATTCGCTCAAAAACTTGGGTGGACTGGTGCTCGTGTCTCATCAAGTTACGCAGCGTGTGCCAGCGGTTCACAGTCTTTGCAAGCGGCGCGGGCCTCAATTCTCGCCGGCTTTTGCGATGTCGCGATGGTGATCGGTGCTGACACCACACCCAAAGGATTTTTCGCCCCAGTTGGTGGCGGAGATCGCAAGAATGATCCTGATTGGTTGCGCTTTCATTTATTGGGCGCCACTAACCCTGTGTACTTTGCTCTATTCGCTCGCCGCCGCATGGACCTTTACGGTGCCACCGCAGAGGATTTCGCGCAAGTCAAAGTCAAGAATTCGTTGCACGGTCTCAACAATCCAAATGCTCGATTTCGTAAAGAGAGTGCTGTAGAAGATGTGCTGAATAGTCCGGTCGTCAGTGATCCACTGCGACTACTTGATATCTGCGCGACATCCGATGGGGCAGCAGCGATGATCGTGACAAGTCGCGCCTATGCAGAACGTCATCTTGGATCGTTAAAGGGTGTGCCACGCATTAGGGCTGTGAGCACTAGTACGCCGACGTACCCTCAGACAATTCTCGAGATGCCAGACTTTGCCACAGATTCCTCTGCTGTGGTCATGCCACCAGTGCGCGGTTTCAAAGATTCAATTTGTTGGGATGCCTATGAAGAAGCCGGCGTGGGTCCAGAGGATTTGTCGATGGCCGAGGTGTACGACCTATCCACGGCCCTCGAACTCGATTGGTATGAGCATTTAGGATTGTGTGCTCCAGGTGAGGCCGAAGGATTACTGCGTTCAGGAGCTACGACTTTGGGTGGGCGTATTCCTGTCAACCCGAGTGGTGGTTTGGCCTGTTTTGGCGAGGCAATTCCCGCCCAAGCTATTGCTCAAGTGTGCGAACTGGTGTGGCAATTACGCGGTCAGGCTCACGGTCGACAGATCGAGAATGCTCAACTTGGGATCACGGCCAATCAGGGCTTATTCGGGCACGGCTCGTCTGTCATCGTCGGAATCTAAAACCAAACTCAGCGAAAATATCAGGTACCACAGAAGGTTTGATAGTGAGCGAACTCTGATGGCGCTGGAGTGGCAAACGACTCGTATCCAGATCGTTGCTTGAAGGGTTGAGCAAGAACATCAAGAAGTCGATGCAACGCTGTTAGGTCGCCCTCCGTGGCTGCAGTCAATGCCGCTTCAACAGTGTGATTGCGAGGAATGTAGATCGGATTTACTAGGTCCATCACATCGGCGACCGCCATTCCCTCAGTGGTCTCTAACGATAGACGCGCATGCCAACTTGGCTCCCACTGATCAAAGGCGGTGGGTTCGGTGAATAGTGCACGTGCCGATGACGAGTCGCCTCGCACAGATGATGACAGCGAACGAAAAAGTGATGTGAAGTCAACTTTTTGTGCATGCATGATGTCAAGAAGTTCGTTGATCAGTCCCTCGTCACCATTTTGTTCATTCATGATGCCGAGTTTCTTGCGCATCCCTGTCAGCCAGAAGGACTGATACTGCTCGGTGAAGTCGAGCAGTATTGCTGTGGCGACCTCTACTGACTTTTCTTGGCTGTCAGCAAAGAGCGGCAAAAGTGTTTCAGCCAAACGCGCCAAGTTCCATTGAGCAATATGTGGCTGATTGGCATACGCGTAACGCCCTTGATGGTCGATTGAACTAAAGACCGTGGTCGGATCGAAGGCATCCATAAATGCACAAGGACCGTAGTCAATTGTTTCCCCAGAGATCGTCATGTTGTCGGTATTCATTACTCCATGGATGAAGCCAACCAGCATCCACTGGGCGATCAGTGAGGCTTGTTGAGTAACCACCGCTTGAAAGAAGGCAAGATGGCGATTGTCGCTCTGGCGAGCATGCGGATAGTGGCGATCAATCGCGTAGTCGGCGAGACGTTGCAACAGTGTCTCATCTTCATGTTGAGCAGCAAATTGAAATGTGCCAACTCGAAGGTGACTCTCGGCCACTCGGCACAGCACAGCTCCAGGGAGCCAAGTTTCGCGAGCAACTTGATCGCCGGTGGCGATGACCGCCAAGGATCGGGTAGTGGGGATGCCAAGTGCATGCATTGCTTCGCTGATGATGTATTCACGCAGCATCGGCCCGACGACCGCCTTGCCATCACCGCCGCGAGAAAATGGAGTGCGACCCGAACCTTTGAGATGAATATCGCGGCGCTCTTCAGCAACGTTGATCACCTCACCGAGTAACAAGGCACGTCCATCTCCGAGGCGAGGCGAGTAGCCACCGAATTGGTGACCGGCATAGGCCATAGCCACTGGTGTTGAACCTTCAAGAACAAGATTGCCAACGAGAAAGTCTGTGCCCGAGGGCGTGTCTAATGCTGCGAGATCAATGCCCAAATCATGAGCAAGTTGTTGATTAATGATGAGTGGCCTCGGAGCCGAGGCGGGGGCAGCCTGCCACATCTCATTGAGCTCTGGGAAGGTTTGAGAGTAGGAGTTCTCAAAGCGCACAAGTGGTTGGTTCACAGAATGCAGACTAGATGGAAGTCGCCAAAGTCGCCTAGCCTTTCCTTGATGTTTGCCAAACAACACGAGAGCGCACATCCCGATGCGAAGTGTGAAGAGTGGACATTTTCGTGGTGGGACGACGATCAAGCGATAGCGGGATACACCTCCTATCGCCTGCTAGGTCAATCAGATGCTTGGTACTGCTGGGGACTATGGCGCCCACATGCCCCTCTGTTACACATCACCGAGTTTGAAATACCTCGTCGCAGTGACCCGATGATTGCCAAGGCATCGGCGTTGTGGGCCGAGTACACCTGTGACTCTCCCTTTGAACAATGGTCTCTCGGAAACGAAACGTACGCTGTTGAACTTGATGATCCACAAGATGCACTCGGGTTGGCTTATGGAAACGCGGTACCTATTGCCAGCGATTTGGAATGGTATGCCAATGGAGAAATTGAATCCATTGTCGACGGCTATCAACAAAATGGAGTCTTATTGGGAGCTATTGAAACTGTGGGTGGGACCATTGAGATCAGTGAGATTCGCGCAGCTCGAACTCATCGCTGGACTGCTGAATCAACACTGTCACCGGCCGTGTCTGGCAGGGTGGTAGCCCATCTTGGACCGCGCTTGCCGTTCAAGTTCCCGACTGGGGATGTACTCGACTTGGTTCTGACGGTTGATGGCTGGGTGACACAGTAGGCCGTGGTGCCACAATGGAGGAATGGATATTTCACAAGCCCTGTACACCACTCGTGCGATGCGCCGAGTTAAACCCGATCCGATTCCTGATGAAGTGATGGCCAAACTATTAGATGCCGCAGTGCGCGCTCCATCGGGTGGCAATACGCAAAAATGGCGTTTCCTGATCGTCACCGATCAAGCTAAGAAGTCGGCATTACAAAAGATTTATAGCGATGGTCTCACCGAGTTGAATGCCAATCAATATAAGTCTGTGATGGATCTCATTCAAGATGGTGACCCCGATGATCCAGAAGTGATTCAAGCAAAGAAGACCTATGCCTCTGGTCGCTGGTTGGCTGACAACTTGGACAAGGTTCCAGTGTTGTTATTTGCGTGGGGGAAACCCAATGGTGAGAGTTCGATCTTTCCAGCACTTTGGAGTTTGCAGTTAGCGGCCACCGCTGAGGGTCTCGGGACATCGCTCACGACACTGCTTTTCAAAAAGCACACTCAAGAAGTGTTGGACATTTTGGGAGCACCGCCAGTTGGCGAGTGGGTGCCGATGGCGATGATCACTATTGGTTATCCCACGGGTACATGGGGTGTGGCTAAACGCCAGCAGCCTCATGAGGTCGCCTTTCAAAACACATGGGGGAATCCGGTGTCCTGGACTGTTCCTGAACCCTTATGGCCCTAGTCAACTGATGCGTAGGGTGAT
>CALGTP010000661.1 GCA_937902105.1 uncultured Actinomycetes bacterium | reverse complement strand
CCGTAATATTACCTCTCAAGATAATCTCAAAGACATATCATTACTTAGGCCCCATGGCTTGTGCAGGCATGCATAGCTAAAGCCCTATTTACTTTAGTTTCCCCTAGCGTAAAATAAGCCATGACAAAAATCGCCGCTGGAGCCAGGAGCAACGTTAGAGCAGCTTTTGAAACATCCGGTTTGAATGTGGGACTCGGCGACCGTGAGCTGGATGACATGATCCGGCACATGCGATCCCATATCAATGCTTGTCACACCGAAGGCATGGAAGCCGAAACGGGAGCAATGGTCGCTGCACTAACACCACTGAAGCATTTGCTGCAGGCGATAACAGATACTCAAGAATGGGACAACGACCAATTCTCTTCGGCAATCTGGGACGTGTATACTGGAGCTGTCTCGGGCACGCAGGCAGCAGCCAAGTGCCCAGGACTAAGCAGCGACGAATCAGCATGGAGCGACATGATTACGGTGCTGCTGGCACAGGTGGACGAAACGAAGCTGGAACTGGTCCGTCCCCTGTGGGGGCGCAGGCCGCTTGTGGTACTAGCCATCTGGCTGGTAGCCAGCATGGCCGGCATGATTGGCTTCTCTGCTTCCTTCCTTGACCACTTCGGCGCAGCAGTCTCAGGACGTTCCAAGCTTTATGCAGTCACCCTTAGCACGCTTTTGTTTGTGGCAGGTGACATCTGGAGGCGCTTTGGAAGCGACCTCGGCTCCATCGCCATACCGAGAGTACCCAAAACTATGAGGTTCAAGAAGCGAGAAGAAGATGAACTGTCGGTTTCCACGAGCTCTTCCAAACTCAGATCGGAAAAGGTAAAACTCGAGAGGCGTGTCAAGCAGTTGGAGAGGCATCCTGAACCTCCGCCGCTAGGTGCGCCGCCACTGCCACCGCCAGGCGGAGCGCCGCCTGGACTTGAGGAATCGCCTCTGCTTCAATCGATGGGACACCTTGCAACTGGGGGGGCCAAGGATGGTCCTCTCTTCCAGTCAGGCGCACTGCCGCGGCTGGTTGCTGGCGCTGCAGTCCAAGTTTCGGCAGAGCAGTTTATGGTCGGCGATGTGGTAGAGGTATGCAACCTCCTTCGGCATAAGGAGTACAATGGATGCAAGGGACTCATCACAGCAGTGATTGACAACTCCCGCTACCACGTCGCCCTTGCCAAGGGAGGCATGCTCAATTTCCTGGCACCCACTTTCATCACATCAACGGTTTTAGTTGACTCGGATCCAGAAGCGAACATCATCCACACTATGTATGAATCACTGGGCCTTTCCAACGACGATGACATGGAGGTATTGCCGGAAATCTATACACCGCTGGCAGCGGTGGAACTCGAGAGTACGATGAGGCAGGCTAAGAAAATCAGCGAATTGCTGACGCACTGGCATTCCAAGGCAGCAATGGTGGCTGCTTGGGCCAGGCACTTTTGGATTGCGGTCGACAAGCTGAAGCCACTGACTCCGGTGGTTAAGGCACTTGTCCAGAGCCATGGCTTCATTGGGCCCTCGTCAGTCTCCATGCCTAGGGTCGCCGACCTGAAGGAGCGACTCGGCGAGCTGGAGCACACGGGTATCCCACTGCGAGGAGCCGTCGCCACACCACTCCCGCGGGCTGGCTGCTCGGCTGGCTACGATGATGAGACAGCGGGCGAAGATGACCTTGACTTTGCCAATTGGCACAACAAGCTGCCCATCGATCTGAAGAGGGCAGCGCCAGAGATCTTCCGCAACTGCAAGGCAGCAGGGGTGGCTACTATCCGGGAGTGGGTGAACCAGCTGTTTCCCATTGATAAGCGCACTGACCCAAGATACCTGGAGCTTTTCAATGGAGCCACAATGATCGACTTCCGCATCTCTGAATGCAAATCGCAGCAGGCCATTCTTCAACTCCTGGCAACTGATGATGGATGTGAAATCATTTTTCGCAGGATTGCAGCACATGTGCACCTGACGCGCGCCGGAGACAGAGACGCGGCGGACGCGATGCTCG
>CALGTP010000660.1 GCA_937902105.1 uncultured Actinomycetes bacterium | reverse complement strand
TGGCACCGTCGTTGTTGTACCGCGCCGAACAGTCCCGCTTGCTTAAGAAATAGGCGCAGTTTTTGCTGGCATAGCCAACTCAACACACTCAATGAGCACTGAGGCAACTACAGTTTTGCGAGTGGGGAGTACTTTCGACGCTGCTGTTGTCAATCGGGTCGTTGAAGGACTGGCCCAGTCTCATCAAAAGTTACTTCTTGATCTTGAGGCCTTGACTGACAAGATGGTGAGACTGCCTTCGTTGTTAGAGGGTTGGACCGTGGGTCATGTACTCGCCCACATCACTCAGCAAGGTGACAGCATCCGGCGCATTTTTTTGGCCGCTGAGCAGGGTCAGATCATTGATCAGTATGAGGGTGGAATGTCGGCGCGGGTGGCGGCCATTGAGGATGCCGCGCAGCGCTCAGCCACAGAGCATGTGGTGGATGTGCGTCGCTCAATTTATGACCTTGAAGGTGCCATCGCCAGTGCTCGACAAGGTTGGTTCGGTACCGCGCATATGGTTTCTGGGGCGATAGCCAGTGTGGCTGATTTGCCACTGCGACGCTGGAGGGAGGTCGAGGTGCATCAGGGCGATTTGGGATTGTCAGAACTCGGCTGTGATGGGCCCGAGTCGTGGTCATTGAATTATGTGCGCCATGACCTACCGGGGATGACGATGCAGTTCAAGGCTCATGGACCTATGGGTTTCAATGACTTACCCAGCCAAGTTCGCACCTTGGCTCCCGCTCAACGCCTTGGTTGGTTGCTCGGTCGTGTCAGTATTGAAGGTCTGCCACCTGCCGGCTTAATGGGATGAGGAGAATCTTGAAACTTCGAACAGTAAAAGTTTTGTTGGCTGGAGCGTTTATCTCCTTGCTGTGGGCATCGCCTGCTTTGGCGCATGGTCAGTTGGATTCATCATCTCCGGCACCTGCTGAGGTCATGCAATCAGCCCCGAAGGAAATCATTCTTTCTTTCAATGAAGCAGTCACGCCGGTGGCGCGATCGATTGAGATGTATAACGAAGATGGGCAGCGCATCGTCGTGGGTGAAGCCTTGGTATCACCGCAGGATCCAGCGGTTTTGATTGCTGGTGGAGTGCCCAATATTCCTGATGGTCTGTATGTCGTAGCGTGGCGCGCACTGTCTGATGATGGACATGCAATAGATGGGGCATACACCTTTCAAATTGGGTCTGCTGAGGGAGTGCTAGCCACACAAGACTTGATCAATAATGTCTTGTCTGGGCAAAGCGGCCCGGCAGGTTTGTCATGGGTCATGGGCATCGCGCGTTTCGCGGGCTTCGCTGGCTTATGCCTGTTATTGGGTTGTTTAGCGATGATGGTTGGTGGAGGAATTCGTTCGCGCCGCCTGGAAAAAGTTGTCGGCCTCGGTTGGGTATTGAGTTTCGCGAGCACCGTTACATTGTTTGTCACTCAGGGTCCTTATGCGATCGCCGGCAAGTGGTCCGATGTGTGGAGTACTTCGCTGTGGTCCGATGTCCTGGAGACCCGCCAAGGCCGGGCAATCCTGATTCGTGAGATCTTGCTGCTGGGGATTCTCGGTCTCCTGATTGCGTTGCGTAAAAACTTTCACCGTTCAGCAACATCGTGGTGGAGATCAACCGCTGTCTTGCTGGGTGCTGGCGTGGTCTTAACTTTCTCGGCAGCGGGTCACCCTAGTGCTTCATCAAGTTCGAACTTGGCGATTGCCATCGATGCGGTGCACTTTGTGAGCGTCATTTTGTGGGCAGGTGGATTAGTGGCGGTTGCTTTCTTGGCAAAGAAAACTGACTTTGCAGAGGTCGTCAGCAAATTTTCTAAGATGGCCACAATCGTTATCCCGCTAGCGGTTCTTTCGGGTTTATGGCAAACATGGCATTTGGTTCCCGCTCTCAGCGATATCACTGAGACAACTTGGGGAAAAACTCTTGTGGTCAAGACCGCTGTGGCGATTGCGGTGGTGACCCTCGGCGGTGTGGCGAGATGGCTGATTCACCGTGGGCATAGTGTCTCGATCCGACGTGTTCTACTTCTTGAATTGGGATTAGTCGCGATCATTTTCGGCGTCACCAGTTCACTGGTTGCTGCTTCGCCGGAAGTGACAGCGCCAGATTCGGTCTATCTCGTGCAAGCGGTGAATGGTGACACGATTAGCAACATTGCCGTGACCCCTGGGCGTACTGGCAACAACGAAATTCATGTCACGATCAGCACCCCAAGTGGGGTTTTGGCTCCTGTGGAAAATATAACGATGCGACTCACTCTGCCTGATTCGGAGGTCCCAACGATTGCTGTGCCTGTCACGGAAATTGCACCAAATCACTTCTCAGGTTCGGTAGCGATTTTGTTCCCTGGGCTGTGGACATTGGAAATTTTCCTCGAGCCTGATTCGCAGAGCAGTATTCGCTTGAGTACCAACATCCAGATTCCTGGCTAATCATTGATAATTGCTGACAGTTCACCTTTGTCGGCTTGATTAATGATTGAGTCAAATGTGTGTTGTAGTTCAAGTTGCACTTCCGCGGGCGGTTCAAGAGTTTGCTCGTTGATCCGCCCTTGTGAAAGCGCCGAGACCCACACAGCCGAATAGGCAATGCCGGCTAAGGCCTCGCGGCTATTAATCTGGTCAATCGCTGATGCTTTAGTGATCTCATCGGAATCATCGAAGACCCCTATGAGCGAGCGTGTGGCTTGAGAGACAGCGAGCGATAATGGCCACGGTACTTGGATCGGTGATTGAGAGGGGAGTGACAGCAGGGTTGCAATATTGGAGGCCCGAAATTCGCTTTGATCAATTTTCGCTCTCTGAAAAATCGCAGTAGAGGATCCAATGCTGAAAGCCACGTCGTCGATTTGCTGAAGTCGTAGTTGCTTATTCAGTGGTAGGACCCGAAGATTGAGCAATAATGAATCGGCCAATCCGTTTGCGAGGGCAAGTGCTGCCGACCGAGAACGGGCGACATCGCGCAGTCGTACGAGACCTTCTTGTGCATCCCAGTTCCACTGGTGAGCCAAACCACTGAATTGCATTTGCCACGGGGCGATGACTTGTCCCAAGAGATCTTTAACTTCTTTTTCAATCCGTCGTTGATCAATCTGGTCATTCCACGTTGGGGCAATGCCATCATTCCAGTCATGTTCCTCAAAGACGGCGCGAACAAGGCGAATGATTCGTTGGCCGGCAATGTGAGTTGTTGTCGTACGCGGGTCGGTGGCAGATAACCACAGTTTTGCAATGATTGATGTGTCATGTGCTCCGTAAATAAGTGGGGCGAGAAAAGAAGTGTCATCAATAAGTTTTCCAGCGACATGGGGGTCGTTGGCGACTGGTCGTAAAAGTTCATCGATGCGCGTTGCTTGAGGGTGCGTGGCTTCGGCCCACCAGCCAGGGTTGCGCTTGAGCCAGTCATCAAGTTGGCAACGAATTCCCATAGCTATCGGGCTTGGTACCATGTGAGAAAAATTGAGATTGCTCTTCAAAACATTGCCAACGACGATCTGCTGACTTTCGATGAGGGAGCGGCAGTGATGCAGTTGTCCGTGGACCTCTGGAAGATACAACAAAGAGAAATTCAGTCGGTGGACGACCACTTGTAGTTGATCGTCAAGTTTTTGCAGAGATGTGTACATAGCTGCCAGTCGCTCAGGCTCAAAGGCCAAGTAACTCACCAGAATTACATCGTTAGGTCGGGCGTCACCTGAAGAATTTCAATGCTTCGCCCAAGAATCCAACGGATTTTTTGCAGTTCATTCTCTAAGTTTGAGCGCCGTGGGCCGATCCAAGTTTGATTGGAATTCAGGCGCAGGAGATCGACGAGTTCATTCTCAATCAGGGTCTGGAGTTGGGTGGCGATTTCTTGACAGACTGGCATCTTTGATTGTGTGCGTCTGGGGCGGGGTTGCGGTCAGCGCCTCGGTTTTTATTTCAAGGATTTGATGACGCGATGATGGGGGAGTCGAGTGACTGATTCGATGAACCCTTCGCCGGTAGTGACGAAGCCATTGCGATTGTAGAAATTGAGGGCTTGATCACGGGCGTTGGCCCATATGAGATCGGCATTTAATGACAGAGCGTAGTCAACCCCAGCGACCAGAATCAGGGCTCCGATTCCTTGGTTTTGGACAGAGATAGCCGTAGCCATGCCGCGCAGTTGTAGCCCCCGCAGATGAGGTTGTTGGTCGACGGCTCGCTCTAACCAAGTGCTCACACCAACGATCTCCCCGAGCGAATCCACGGCAACCAAATGTCGCGTCGTGGCGTCATCATCGCCTTCAAAGTCAACTGACTTGTTTGTTGTATGAGCCCGGAGAACTTCAAGACGCAATGGTCGCACCTCAGCGGTCGTCGCAAAGCGAATGGTGACACTCATTTTGCGTGATCTCGATATCGAGCAATATTCATTGCATCAGCCTATGGGTGGCGAGGTTATTGAATGTGGGTGATTGCGTCAGCAATTGTTCGGGCCTCAGCAAGATCATGAGTAACGAGCAAGGCAGTGGTCTTGGACGTCTGCAGTATCTGTCGCAGATCAGTTGCTAAACGGTCGTGAAGTTCATCATCAAGTCCAGTGAGGGGTTCGTCAAGTAACAGCACTTGTGGTTTGGGCGCCAGGGCTCGCGCCAGGGCCACTCGTTTGGCTTGCCCGCCAGACAAAGTGGAGACCGATTGTTGAGAGTGTTCTGTCAGTCCCACAAGATTCAGCAATTCCTCGCAACGCGCAGCGATTGCTGATCGACTTTGATGAGCCATCTTTAATCCGAAAGCCACATTATTGAAAACATTGAGGTGTGTAAAGAGTTGATTGTCTTGAAAGACCAGACCGACAGAGCGCAGGTGTGTGGGGGTAGCGCTGACGTTGATTCCATTGATCAGGATTTCCCCCTGACGTGCAACGAGTAATCCAGCGGTGAGTCGCAACAAAGTAGATTTTCCTGAACCAGAAGGGCCGACGATCGCCATGGTCTGTCCACTTGCTACTTCAAGAGAAAAGTTATTCAGCAGTTCTCGCTCGTTATAAGAAAATGAGAGATGGCGAATTGACAGACTCATGAGTACGAACGCCGATCAACGCTGACGACCAAAAGACCCGTGATGAAGATCAATAAAGTCGCCGCAGCCATGCCGGTACTACGCGGAATATCGCCTGCACGACTAAAAAGATTGGCGATTGAAATCGGCAAGGTTGAAGAATCGCGACGCGTGAGAAAACTGGTTGCCCCAAACTCGCCTAATGACATGGCAAGAGAAAATGCCACCCCGGTTGCCAGGGCAGGGCGGAGGAGAGGTAGGTCAATGTTTAGCCAGCGTCGCCAAGGACTGGCGCCTAAGGTTGCCGCTGCGTGACGGAGATCGGATGGAATGACATTCCCAATTGCAATCGTGGCCCGCATAACGAATGGCAGCGCAATGGCGGCGTGAACGAGAGGAATCAATAGGCGACTTGAGCGAAAATCAAATGGCGCACGGTCATATGTAATGAGGATCGCTAAGCCGAGAACAACGGGAGATGTTGAGAGCGGCAGAACCACGGCGGTGTGAATCCAATGACGTCGGGCGAAGGCCGTGGCTGCCATTCCCACGGGTACTGCAATGGCCGTAGCAGCAAGTGCGTAGACCAACGAAGTCGCAAGTGATGAGGGCAAGTCAATGTCCAGACCGCGGATATCTTGTAGACCGAAAAGAACTTTCCACCCCGTCAAACTCCACGAATCACGGGTATGCAACGAAGAGAAAATGAGGGCTCCGAGTGGTGCAGTAAATGCTGCTGCGGTGAGAAAGACAATGATTCGCGACGATCTGTTCAGAGCACGAGCACTGTTGCGATCTCCAATTTTGGAGAATTGTGCTCCTTGTGAGCGCGACCACCACGCAAAAGCACAGGCGATACAGAAGGTTTGAGTGATGCCAAGAACTGTGGCTCCAGAGATATCGCCGAGTTGTACGGCCCGACGGTAGATCTCGATGTCGAGTGTTGCTAGACCAGGGCCTCCAAGAATTCGGATGATTCCGTATGAGGTGAAACACATCACGAAGATCAATGATCCTGCGGAGATGATTGCGGGGCGGGCAATCGGGAGAAGGAGATGACGGTACACCTGCGCTGGCGATGCTCCTAAAGTTTGTGCCGACTCAATGAGCCCTTGGTCAACGGATCGCCACAGCGGGCCGACAGTTCGTACGACGACAGAGATATTGAAAAAGATGTGCGCTAACAAGATGGCCCAGGTAGTGCGATGTAACGAAGTCGGTAGCACTGCTAAAAAGGCAGCACCTACGGCAATTGTCGGGAGAACAAATGGCACTGTGACAAGAGCAACCAAGATTGAGCGACCGGCGAATTGGTAACGCGCAAGAACCCATGTCGGAAAGAGTCCGAAGGCCAAGGTGAGAACCGTTGACAACATTCCCTGCCACAAAGAAAAAAACAAAGCCTCGGCAACACCTGGCCGCTGCCAGACAGCAAAAATATCAACGGACGCGATGTGTTGAATGCTGATCGCTAATAGCGGGATTGCCGTACTCACAGCCACCACAACAAGTGCTGGGGCACTGGCGAGACGAGTCCACAATTTGCTCATCGCAGAGCGATATCCGACCATTGTTCGAGCCACACTTCGCGATATGTAGCGATGTCTTTCGAAGCGAGAGTAAAGGGTTGAGAGATCTGCGGTGCGTATTTGATAAACGACTCTGGTAACTCAACATCGGCGTTGATGGGATAGACGAACAAACTTTCCGGTAGGAGTGTCTGAAAATCTTTGCTGATCAAATAGTCAATGAGTAGTTGTGACTCCGCTGGGTAATTCGTTCCGCGCAGAATACCCGCATATTCGGTCTGTCGAAAACAAGTTTCGGTGGCGACACCTGTCGGGGCAGGGGCATCTTGGGCCATTGGGGGATCAGCAAAAATCACTTCTGCTGGTGGACTTGTTGCGTAGCTCACGACAAGAGGGCGATCGCCACCATAACGAGTGAATGAGGTGTAATAGGCATCGCTCCAACTGTTGACAATGAGCACATCATTGTCGATGAGTTTGCGCCAATAGTTTGGCCAATCATCTCCGAAGGCGGCGATTGTCGCCAGCAGGAAAGCCAATCCAGGCGAGGATGTCGTGGCATTTTCGATGACCAGCATGGATGCGTATTGACTAGAGAGCAAATCGTCAAGAGTCTGTGGAGCATCAATGCCGCGTTCGGCTAAGGCTGCAATGTCATAGTTCACGCAGACATCTCCGTAGTCAACAGCCACAGGTTCGCCATCGAAGACTTCGCTATCGGTAGCTCGCGAAATGAAAGTGTTGTCCACACCCCACATCACATCGCCTTCTGGGTTGCCAGCGGTGAGCGAAGCTTTGGCAACCATCTCTCCCGCATCGCCCGATAATGCGATCGTGACCTTGATTCCAGTTTGAGCTGTGAAGGCATCGAAGGCTCCTGCAGGGGGAGTGAATGATTCATATGCAAGCAGCGTCAGTTCTTGTGTCTTCGGCGAGTCTGATCCACAGGCTGTGAGACCTACAAAGGTCAGAGCGATGACAAGACGTGATGTTTTATGGGCGAGGGAATGTTTCATTGCTGACTGCTTTCATGCTCTTGAGGGGTAGTGAGAAAACCGGGATAGACGATCGCCAATACGCCACGGTCAATACTGATCTGGATCGAAGTTTTCTTGACCCTATTGCTCACTGAGCGGGCGCTATGAGCCGATAATTCTTCGTTGTCAAGATTCCACATCAAACCTGCGGTCGTGACCCCGTGAGCCGAACCACCTAGTGGGATCAGGCTCAGGGTGCTTCCGATCGGCGGAGTACTGTCTAGTTTTTTTGGACCGTGCAAAATCTCCACGCGGTCTGATCCAATCCACGCGAGCAAAGTTCTCATGACGCTGAGTGACGGATCGGCCAAGGCGGCCATGACACCCAGGATGTGGTCAATGCGATCACCCGAACCCCACAGCAGTGTGACATGTTGAAAGTTGTGTGCGACTGCGTAGGCGAGAGCCAACTCTGTATCTGTTTGGTCTTTATCGGAATCGTGGGTGATGATTTCCCAGTTCTCATGGCGGGAGCGTTCAAGAGATGCTGCTGAGACAGAGTCCATATCGCCGAGAAACACATTGGGTGTGAGACCAAGTGCCAGTGCATGGTCCAGTCCCGAGTCAGCACAGATGACGACCATGTCGGGATCGAGATAGGCGAGCGCTTGGGACATGGGGGCATGCCCGCCGATCACAATCAGCGCTCGTGTGAGTTGTCTGTTACCTATCATCCAAATCCCTCCGCTGGCATTACCCAGTTCAGGTTCTCGGGTCGGTGATAGCAATCACCCTCTCAGCACACTGATCTCGTGAGCTCCCCGTTGTGTACATGGGAGCCTAGCCCAAGATTTATCGGAGCGAGATATCTGGTTCAATAAATATGAAAAGTGCCATCGGAACGCTACGGCGCACTAATACTTCAAGCTCATTGACCACATGCGATAAGTCGGCGACCGATAGGGAGTGCTCAAACTCAACCTTGGCAGCGACAATTAATTCTTCTGGCCCGACATGCTCGGTACGCAGATTGATGAGGTGTAGCACTTTGTCATGGCTAGTGATCGCAGTCTCGATCTTTGCCACCTCACTTGGCAGCGCCGCCTCGCCGATGAGGTGACTCTTTAATTTGATAGCAAGGATCGAGGCGATGGCGATCAGTAGCACTCCAATAGAGATCGACCCCACGGCATCCCAACGTGGTTCATGTGTGTAGTGGCCGAGCAAGATGCCGACGAGTGCCAGTATGAGACCGATTTCAGCCCCGATATCTTCAAGTAACACCACTGGTAACTCTGGTTGTTTGCTGTTTCGGATGAATGTTCGTATTGTCTCCTCAGGTTTCTTGACATGTTTAACTTCACGAAGTGCCGTGAGCAGCGAGAACGTTTCCAATAAAATTGCCGCTCCTAAAATCGAGACAGCGATAGCGACGCTCTTCGTCTCGTGAGGGTGGGAGAACTTTTGGATTCCTTCGTATAAGGCAAATAGGCCTCCCACGGAAAAAAGCACCAGCGCTACGACGAAGGACCAAAAGTATCGCTCGCGCCCATAGCCAAATTCGGACTTGCGGTCCGGTTTTTTTTGTGCCCTTTTGCTGCCGAGTAATAAAAGGCCTTGGTTTCCGGAGTCGGCGAGAGAATGCACGGCCTCGGCTAAGAGGGCCGTTGATCGGGTGAGAGCGAATCCAGTGAACTTGGCAACTGCGATTCCCAGATTGGCACCAAAGGCTGCCACGATTGCTTTCTTACTTCCGTCTTGCATAGTGACAGAATGTCACATGGGGACTTGTTAATCATAAATAGAGAGAGGATTCATTATGGAACATCAACTCAAAGGTCGAGTGGCGCTTGTTTCTGGCGGTGGGCGCGGGATCGGACGATCTATCTGCGAACTACTGGCTAGTCATGGTGCGTTCGTGGCTGTGAATTATCGTAAGGACGAGCAAGCTGCGCGAGATACTGTGGCGACCATCGTCGCCGCTGGAGGTACTGCACGCGCGTACGCTGCATCGGTTGACGATGCCGATGCGGTTGCCCTCATGGTTGATCAGGTGGTTGCAGATTTCGGTTACATCGATCTGTTGGTGTGTAACGCTGGAATCGCCTCTCGCGGTCAAGCCGTGGCTGATACTGATCCTGGTGAGGTCATGCGTCTGATCAATACTCACGCCATCGGACCACATCACTTGGCGCGTTGCGTGTTGCCCAGTATGCGTGAGCGAGATAGGGGCGACATTGTGATGATCTCCTCGGTAGCAACATCGCATATGGGTCCCAACGGCGCTCCGTACAGCATGGGTAAAGCGGCCATGGAGGCTCTCGCTTTGACCCTCGCCAAAGAGGAACGCAAATATGGCATTCATGCAAATATCGTGGCTCCAGGTCTTGTTGAGACCGATATGGGTGTCCGCTTGGCTCGCGCCATGACCGGGAAAAGCGAAATGGGCGACCTCCGCAGTCTTGATGCCACCTCGCCATTTGGACGGGTCTGTCAACCTCTTGATGTCGCCAATGTTGTGCTGTGGCTATGCAGTGATGGATCCGGATATGTGACTGGTCAGCGCATTGAATGCGATGGTGGAGGGCCCCGCTGATCCATATCGGTGTGCGTCTTTCCTAGAAAAGCAAGGCGGCAATCTGGCGAGCGTCCTCTGTGGCAGATAGCCTCATCTATATGACCCCCGTCAGCCCATTTGCTTCCCCCGAAACTTCCGTACTCAACGAATCCATCATTTCAATCACTGATGACTCGTTGGTAGAACTGATTAAGTTGCGCGATGCCGAAGAAGATGCAACATCGCTCGGTTTGCGTCTCGAGATTGTTAGTGGTCCTGGCGAAGAATTTAAATATGACTTGTCCCTTGACGAGTTTCGCAAGGCTGCCTTCACGGACGAAGTTCGTACTCATGGTGGAATGAAAGTCATTATTCCTGCCAAAGATGTTGAACTTTTGACTGGTGCGGTACTTGACTATTCGGCGAGTGGTGGTTTGGTCATTCGCAACCCCAACAAGCCCGTTGTGGCATCCGTTGAAGGCCTTGTGAAAGACGACGCAATGTCTGCTGAGATTGAATCGATTGTGGCAGTCGAGGTGAACCCTGCACTTGCAGCACACGGCGGATTCGTGACATTCATGGGACACGATGAAAAAGGGACGGCCTACCTCACGATGGGCGGTGGCTGTCACGGTTGTTCAATGAGCAAGATGACGATGCTTGAAGGTGTGCAAACAACCTTGGTGGAAAAAGTTGAAGGCCTTGAGCGGGTGCGTGATATCACGGATCACGCTTCCGGCGAAAATCCTTTTTATCGCTGAGGTCCGCGGATCAATCGCCCTGGGAGTTCTCCTGTGAACTCGTCGTTGTCGATAGTTTGTATCCCGTTCACGAAAGTTGCTCGATAACCACGAGCGCGTTGAACGAGGCGCCGCCCGTGCGCTGGCAAATCGAACACCATGCGCGGCATATCGAATCCCAAATTTTCGTAATCAATGATGTTGATGTCAGCGCGCATCCCAGCGGAGATCAAGCCGCGATCGTGTAACCCGTAAAACTCCGCAGTCTGACGGGTTTGGCGATGGACGATGAACTCGAGTGGGATGCGCGGCCCGCGGGTTCGGTCGCGCGTCCAGTGGGTGAGCATGAATGTCGGCATGCCACCATCACAAATTGCACCACAGTGAGCTCCCGCATCTGAAAGTCCCATGCGTGTATGTGGATGCAGGTGCGCCTCATAGGCCATGGAAAGATCACCATACGAATAGTTGAAGAAGGGCGCATAAATCATTGCGTTGCCGTCGTCGCTGCACAGGTGATCAAGAATCAGTTGCATCGGTGGGATGCCACTGCGCGAAGCAAGACCCGCTATTGAATCTTCGCGATGAGGTTCATAATCAATGTTCGGGCCATTGACAATCCACATTCCGTCCAACTTGTCAAAGACGATTTTCTGGAAGATTCCCCCATCGTCGGGAATGTCATTGATCAGGCGGTGCCGGCGGTGGGGTTCCCTTAAGGCTGTCAGACGTTCGCCAATCGGCAAATGTTGTACCTCGGCGTAGGCAGGATGAAAGAGCAGTGGATGGACACTGCCTTGTAGGCAATACATGATTCCGATTGAGCGACCTGCGACCTGCGAATAGATTTTGATTCCCTCACTATGAGCCTCGGTCAATAGTTCTAGGACACTCCGCCACAGTTCCGGAGATTGATCGGTCTGACTGAGATTGACGCTGACTGGTCGACCGTAGCGCTGTGCTAATTCTTTCATCCACACCCACTCCTCATGAGGTACACGAATGTGCTCGGGTGAGAATTGAAAGTTTCCATGACCAACTTTTGCCATTGCTTCGGCGATGGCAAACAGTTCAGTTGCATCAACCATTGTCCCTGGCACAAGTTCGCCGCTCTTTGATTTGTGTAGGGGTGTGCGACTGGTTGAGAAACCTAAAGCGCCGGCCCGCAAGGCCTCTTCTACCAACATCGCCATACCGACACAATCTTGGGCAGTGGCAGGTTCGTTATCGGCTCCGCGTTGACCCATGACGTATGCGCGCAGTGGACCGTGGGCTATTTGTGTGCCGATGTCAATCGCGTATTGACGTTGATCAACAGCATCAAGATACTCAGGAAAAGTTTCCCACTGCCAGTCGATGCCATCGGTCATTGCCGCACCCGGAATATCTTCAACACCCTCCATAAGTTCAATCAACCATTGATGGCGTTGTGGATGTGCCGGAGCGAATCCGACGCCACAATTTCCCATCACTGCAGTCGTCACTCCGTGCCATGAACTGGGTGTGAGTAACGGGTCCCATGAAACTTGAGCATCGTAATGAGTGTGAACATCAACAAAGCCCGGTGTCACTAAAAGCCCATTGGCGTCAATTGTTCGGCGACTTGATGTCGTCGAGATTGAACCTGCTGGTCCAACCTCGGTGATTTTGCCGTTATTGATGGCGATATCAGACATGCGCTGAGGCCCGCCCGAGCCGTCAACAAGAGTGGCATTGCTAATAACGAGATCAGTCATATCTTGAGACTAGTGATGACCTCATCGTGCAGCCGACCGTTGCTGGAAATCGCAGAATTTTGTGTGTAGTCACGAATTCCAAAGCGATCGCTATGGCGACCTCCAGCGATTTCCACAATCGCCTGAACAGCGGCGTTGTCGTACGGGGCTAGACCAATGGCATCAATGGCAATGTCAACAGATCCTTGGGCCACCAACATGTGTTGCCAAAAGTCGCCGTAACCACGTGCCCGATAGGTCCGTTGTTGCAGAGCGATGAGATTCGCCGTGCCACCGATTTTTTCCCAGCCCGCATTGAAAGTGACACTGATTTGGGCTTCGGCGATTGTCGCCACGTCAGAGACCTTGATTTCTCGACCGTTAGCAAAGGCACCCAATCCCCGTGCCGCCCACCATCGCTGGTGCAACGCTGGGGCAGAGACGACTCCTAACACTGGACCTTCAACATCGTGTACCAGGGCAATGAGCGTCGCCCACACGGGAACACCCCTGACAAAATTGGAGGTTCCGTCAATGGGGTCAATGACCCATTTCCACGGTGAGTCAGCGTTGCCGCTGTATCCATGTTCCTCGCCATAGATCGCGTGAGTGGGACGGAGTCGAGTGATGAAATCAACGATTGTTGTTTCGGTTTCACGGTCTGCTTGAGTGACTTCACTGTGATCGGCTTTGCGTGACAGGGTGAAGTTTTGTTTTTCAAAGTATGCATAAGCAATGGCATCACCAGCGTCGGCCATCTCAAGAGCCAAAGTCAATTCTTGGGCGAGGTCTATTGACGAAAAGGCATCAGTCATCAGCGGGGCGATTGTTCAGGCTCGTGCATCGAATGCTTTTAGTATGCCATCGCAGTCGAGTCCGATCTGTGCCAATAAGCGATCAGGCTTAGCGTGAGGCAAGAACTTGGTCGGTACACCAAGGCATTCAACCCGACAAGTGGCACTCATCTCAGCAATGATCGCCGCTATTGACATACCGACGCCACCTTCGCGAATGCCATCTTCAATGGTGATCACTCGGCTGTGGCGAGCAGCATCGGCACACATCTCTTGGTCAAGTGGGGCGCACGAGCGGACGTCCCAGACGGTGGCGTTGATACCTCGTGTAGCAAGTACGACAGAGGCTTGTTGGGCGGCAGCGACCATCTTGCCGACAGCTAAAATTGCCAATGAACCATCACCCTGCTGTAAGCGCAAGGCCTGCAAGCCATGGCCCACTTCATCGTTGCCAACCTGGCGGGCATTACCTTTCGGGTAACGAATAGCAACTGGGCCAGAGTCAGTCAGTTTGGTTGCATCACTGAGCATCTGTTGCAATTCTTGAGCACTTGATGGCGCCAGTACGCGCATTCCTGGCACCTTACAGAGCAAAGCCATATCGTAAATGCCGTGGTGGCTTGGACCGTCGTCGCCCGTGATGCCAGCACGATCAAGACAAAAAATCACTGGCAGGCGATGTAACGCCACGTCGTACACAACTTGGTCCCAAGCACGCGAAAGAAAAGTTGAGTACAGCGCAACAATCGGACGCAGACCACCCATGGCCATCCCAGCGGCGCCCGTGACACAATGTTGTTCGGCGATTCCAACATCAAAAAAGCGCTCAGGAAAACGCTCCTGAAATGGCAGTAAACCAGTGGGTCCAGGCATCGCTGCCGTGAGAGCCACAATCCGCGAATCCTGCTCGGCCTCTTTGATAATCGAATCGGCGAAAGCCTGGGTGTAGCCAGTGGGGACTGCTTTGGGTGGGCCGACAGCTGGATCAAACACGGGGGCATCGTGGAGATGCTTTTCATCGTCATCTTCAGCCGGTGAATAGCCCTTGCCCTTTTGCGTTAAAACATGGACGACAATGGGACCTTCAGCGGAAAGATCTTCAGCATTGCGCAATGCGACTTCTAATTCACGAACATTGTGACCGTCAATCGGTCCGATATAGCGCACACCGAGAGCTTCAAAAAACGATGGCGGTTGGAGGAATTCACGCACAGCGGCTTTGACTGCCTCCATACCTTTTTCTGCTTGCTGACCAACCACAGGTAGCCCCTGGAGCCACGTTTCAATTTTGCGTTGACGCGCAACATAGACCGGATTCATACGGATACGCGTCAGACTGCTGGAAAGTTTTCCAGTAATGCGATCTGGCAAGGTGACTTTTTCTGTCGCCTGCAAGACCGATGATGGTTGCGTGAGATTGGAAATCGTTGGGGCATAGCTGCGTCCATTGTCGTTGAGCACGATGATCACACGTTGTTTGCTGTGCCCGAGATTATTGAGTGCTTCATACGCCATGCCACCAGTCATTGAGCCATCTCCGATCACGGCGATGATGTGGCGGTGTTTGTCAAATCCTGCTTCACGTGCAATAGACATTCCGTAGGCATATGACAAGACTGTTGAGGCATGACTATTTTCGATGTAGTCGTGTTTACTTTCCTCACGACTCGGATATCCAGAGAGTCCATTGGCTTGACGTAGTTGGGAGAACCCTTGAGAGCGACCAGTCACGATTTTGTGTACGTACGCCTGATGTCCGGTGTCCCACAAAATCGCGTCATTGGGTGAATCGAAGACTCGATGTAGCGCCAAGGTCAGTTCAACCGCTCCGAGATTTGAACCCAGATGACCACTATTGGTCGCCACGGCCTGAACGATGAAGTCACGGATTTCTCCGGCGAGATCGTCGATCTCGAGATAAGACAATCGACGCAAATCGCTGGGCTGGTTAATGGACTCAATTGTCATACTGGTCGTTACGCTATCTCTGAGTGTTCACGGCGCAGAATTAAGCCAGTGAGAAAGTCGTGACAGGGGTCAAGCCGGCTCATTTATTGTGGTTTCTTCGAGTTTTAACTGGTGCAGCCGATCAAGGCGACGTTGATTGCGATTATGCAGGTCCCAGCCCAGCCAAGCCCCGACGGCCAAAGCCAATTGCCCTCCCACGCCGTCGATCCAATAATGGTTGGCGGTCACCACAATGCAAAACAAGGTGCTTGCAGGGTATAACAACACGGCAATCTTTGCCCAGCGCCGTCTCATCAGCGGCCAGACGGCGAAGGCACACCAACTACTCCAACCAATGTGCATACTCGGCATTGCGGCGTACTGATTGGAAATAGATTTCATGGCCTGGGAATCGAATGTCCATAATGCCCCGCCGTATTCCGGCAGAGTGTCGACAAAGCCGAATGTTCCATCATCAGCGGTTTGGGCGATCCCATCAGGGCCTTCATCACGATATGAACTTTGGATACAAGCCCCGCCGAATCCACCTGCACTCGGACACGGTGTATCCAATAGGCGCGGCGGCATGAGTGGGAACATGGAAAATCCCACGATGCCAATAGCGGTAGTAATGGCCAAGGTATTGCGCCATTGTGGAAACACATCTTTGCGTTTGACGAATAAAATCCAAAATACGGTGAAAGTCACAAGGAAATGAGCAGTGCCGTAATACGTATTCCAAAAACGAATGAAACCGCGAAATTTCAAGAACCAATCCTGCACCGACTCTTCATGAAACAGACCGATCGCACGCTCTAACTGAATGACGCGTTCGGCATTGTGAAAGGCGCGCAAGGGTAGGTCGCCAGTTTCTAAAGAAATGTGTGCCGACCCGAAGAGGTTGCGACTCCATGAATAGATCAAGTAGAGGCCACCCATGATGAGGGTCTCTTTCCACCAGTAGGTGCGATGTTGGCGTTCGGTCAGCGTCGGCACTTGCTCACTCATGTAGACAATCTAGGCAATGCGCAGCCCGTGATCTAACCTCGTCCAGTGGCGATTCCTCGATCAGTGAAAAAGAATTATCATTGGTGGGTCTTCGGCGTGGCATTTCTGACTCTTTTGGGGGCTGCCGGCTTCAGGTCAACGCCAGCAATCTTGATTGATCCGCTGAAGAAAGAGTTTGGCTGGGGACGTGGCACGATCGGGACAGCGGTCAGCATCAACGTTTTGCTGTACGGCTTTATTGGGCCTTTCGCTGCGGCTTTGCAAATGAAATATGGTCTCCGACGGATCACGATTTGGGCTTTATTGGTGATTTCAACCGGGGCCCTCTTGACCACTCAGATTTCCACGACATGGCATTTGTATCTTTTGTGGGGAGGTGTCGTCGGAACGGGCTCGGGATGTTTGGCGACAGTTTTTGCATCCACAGTGGCCACGCGTTGGTTCGTCAAAAATCGTGGTCTGGTGATTGGGGGACTCACAGCAGCGAGTGCCAGCGGTCAATTGATATTTCTACCCGTCCTCAGTCGACTCGCCGATCATTACGGTTGGCGTTGGGTTGGGGTGACCATTGCCCTGTCGGCATTAGCGGTCATTCCGTTTGTGGCCCTGCTGTTGCGCAATTATCCCTCCGACGTCGGACTTTTGCCGTATGGGGCCGAGCACGATTATGTGCTTCCAGAGACTTCTGACCCTCCAATTCGGGCAGCATTTTCCGCCTTTACGGCGGCGAAACGTAGTGGCGTGTTTTGGATGTTATGGGGGAGTTTCTTCGTCTGCGGTTTGTCGACAAATGGGCTGATTCAAACGCATTTTTTGGCCGCCGCCGGTGACCATTCGGTGAGTGCGACAGACGCCGCGAGTTACCTAGCGATCATCGGCGTCTTTGATGTTCTCGGCACAATCGCCTCGGGTTGGCTCACTGATCGGATTGACCCCGCCAAACTTTTGATGGTTTATTACGCCTTTCGCGGTCTCAGTCTGTTGTTCTTGGATCCAGTTCTCGGCACCCGTGGCATGGGCTTAGTTGGCTTTATGGTGTTCTACGGCTTGGACTGGGTGGCAACTGTTCCACCGACAGTGGCCATCTGCGTTGAACGTTTTGGCGTGCAACGCGGACCATTGGTGTATGGCTGGGTCTTTGCTG
>CALGTP010000659.1 GCA_937902105.1 uncultured Actinomycetes bacterium | reverse complement strand
TACCTGTTGAGGTAACCGAAGCCGGGGAATTTTAAGTCTCCCGTATTCGGCTGAAACTGAAGCCGGGGAATTTGAAGTCTCCCGTATTCAGTTATTCATTGTTGTTGTGGTCAGCTGAAGCCGGGGAATTTGAAGTCTCCCGTATTCAATTATTATTTGTCGTTGTGGTTAGCTGAAGCCGGGGAATTCTAAGTCTCCCGTATTCAGTTGAACCGATCAAACTTAGAAGCACAGCTCGACCTTGAAATAAAAGGCTTTAGCAATATGTAGAAAGCATGTTTAAATTGTCGGCAGAAACAAAGTAACATTGGCTCTGCTGAGCTACCGGGTCGATGTTACCTGTCTGTCCCATAAAGCATTTCTTCACGTATAGGTGGGAAGAATGGTTGTCAAATACCAAGAGCCATATTTCACGACCTGACAACTGGTGCACAAATCTACACTGCTTCAAAACATTAACAAGAAACAGCAAGAATATGTGAACGTGATTGAACGTGTTACTATGAACCTTTATTAACCTGCATACAGCAACAATGCCAACCACTGCAAACCTAAAACCCTTTCTGCAAGAAGAACTCCTAATTGAATGTTGTTGGACGCCCCAAATTCATCCCAGCACCTCCGTGAAGCATGATCCTGCCAGTTATGTGAAGTTTGTCCCATTGCCCTTGATGTCCGCTCTCACCTTCAATTGGAGACGTTGCGCTCATCAAAGGAATTGAAGCAATTGGATACGCGACCCGACCTGCAGGGTCACTACGAATTCACATCTCAAAATGGTTTAATGTAAAACGTTCACACCCTCAAAATGGCTTGTCTCAACAAACCTGCAATAGATTGTGGCATATAATACATATTTTCAACTCAAAAGAATCAGATAGAATGGACATGTTGAAAACAACAGTAAAACAACTTTGGAAGTTCACCCAGACGCTTTCTGCCTCTGCGATTGGGGTCCCACACAAGGTAGTCAAGCACCTCTTGCGCACGAGGGATTTGAAGCAAATCCACCTTAACCAAGTGACGCAGGCATGAACTCTTTATAACGAAGGCTTTGCTACAGCTACAGCTCGCAAAAACAACAGACGCAAACTGCCAAGTAATATCAAGTAATGCTAGGCTACACAGGTACCGTCCAAAACCAAGAATGAACGGTCTGGATCCGCACAGCCTTCTCTGTAATACGGCGCACCAACTAGAACTTTGCCCATCCTGCAAGAGAGTGAAGAAATCAGTTGTCTCATGTACGTTGCATCGAAGCCCATAATCAAACGCTTTGTTGGCATCTTCTCTGGCTTCGGAAACAAGTTGCCGATGAGGAACCCGTTCTCCCTCAAGACCACTGGGTCCTTGATCGAAATAATTGGATCAGGAAGCGAGTACGCGTGCAGCTGAGCAAGGTCTATCCTACAAGCCTTCTCGCTTAGGTGGTACTTTCTGATCATGGCCTTGTTCCCTCCTTCAAGCGCTAGCTGGCACGATGCATCTTCAACTATGGATCTCTCCTTGGCTGCGCGCAAGACTGCTAAAAACAAACAACGCACAATGATATCTGCCGATGGTTGGCAACAAGAAGAGCGCAACAACAAACAGAACCATGCCAAGCACACTCAAAAGGTCAATATCAGACAAGCCCTGTCGTCGGGATGACGCCCCAATCGTTCCTGGTCAAGCGTTGATGAGGGGTAACTGATGTGTTCTGTACACGTTTCACTTACAATTTGCTCGGACAAACAGAGGTAAATTGTTTGCTGCGTTTCATTGTCTTTATTGCAACAGCATGTAACAGCTGGTCTTACTACGCGTACGACACAACATAAGCCCCTCCTCGTGCTCGCATCTTCTCCTCGTCCACAGCAGCAACGAGCATGCCGTGAACTGTTGGATGATTGTTGATGTAGCCGGCCCTCACATAGCAGGCCAATTTGAGGTTGACATCGGAAACTGTGGAAATTGTTCCTCTTGTCCTTACTATGCGAGCTGCAGCAAGTAGAGCGACAAATTGTGATGACAGTGTGCGATGATCTTGGCCAATTATGTCGCACGCAAATACAAAGGAAACAAGAACAAATGTCAAACAGCCTTTGCCCTCAAGAAACAGTGAACCAACTTAGACTGTCTCTTTGTATATGAATGTGTGATGTTGTACACATATATGATTATCTGATCATGTGTTGTGGTCTTAGGATGTCTAATGTGAAGGCAAGGGTCAGGTGATCACCCAGCAGCCTCGCCGCTTCCACTGACTCTGGCAGCATGGAAGAATGAGAAATACTTGTGCCTGGGAAAACGATGTGCCCCATAAACTCGGTCATGGCCGCAGTTCGGTTGTCCCTGTTAATTGTGTGGAAACTCAGCCTTACGAACCGCGTGAGCGACTCGGGGTTCAAATTGATGACCTTGTCCATCATCAGCTGGTAGCCTATCACCTTGGATTTCTGCGTAGCCTTTCAATGCAAAACAACAACATCGGTTCCGACGGTCGCAAGCTATCAAGCAGTGGCACTAACATACTCAGAAACAAACAAACATAATCAAGTAAGCAAAGCCAAGCATCATAGGTATCCAACGTTTTCATCTCATCTATGAGTTGATCGATCTCAGCCTGTGGCTTCTTGTAGACCCTGGCAAGATTGAGTCTGGCGCCAAAAATCTTTGCATTAGTGCGTACCACAGCCCTGAGAATAGGTCTATCACATCCCAGCTTCCAGCAGGAAGTGCAGCAAAGTTGTCCACCAGAAGGCAGGAATTGTTTCCTTGAATTGTTTTAGAGAGGATCTGTGAGCAGAATGCTGCAAACACAACAAGGACCTAACAAATCCTAACCAGGTAGAGCAATGTAAAACATTGTAAAACAAGGTGAAGCTATTACCACCCAAGCTTCAAGCACGCCTTGTGCCTTACGAAATTGTCTCCGACCGGGCTGATGGCATATTTGTGCTGGAACGTGAGGAGGCCAGAACCTTGGGCGACATAGGATATGTAGCTCTCGAAGCTTTTCCAACATGCTCCAAGCCTGGTGGTCAAAATGTGCTGTTTCAGTTCAAAGCCTGGGCAAGACTGGGCAAACGACTTCACTGTGGAAACATCCTCCAAGCCCTGTGTGCCTACCTCTGTTTTCACGTTTGGTAATTCTTGCCGATCTGCCCAGAATTTCTTCTCGTACATCTTGTGCCGAGGCCCCGACAAGTGCGATTCCAGCCAGGCCATCGAGCTCTGTATCTGCAAGTCAAACACTTTGCCAGGTTTAAACGCCTTGTTTCGACCGGCTCCGTTACAGGCGTTACACCTCACTGGTAAGATTCTGAAAACAGTATTGGCCTTGAGAACCGTAAGTAACGGATGCATGTCCTTCGCAGCTTGGACTGAATCCACTTTTGCCACCTCTCCCTCCTCCTTCTCGCCTGTGTCCACCTTCAAAGTTTCCTCCTCCTGCTCCTCCTCCATTGGTGCTGCATCCGCCTTCGAATCCTTGGCTTCTTCCTCAGCTTGCATGACGTCATGGAGCGCCTTCACACTGAAACCGAACTTCTCAAAGCACTTCTGGCACCCGCAGCATTCATCGAAGCCCAGATCATCAGGCAAGTCGGATTTCATGCCATCCCATGCCTTCAGCAGCCACTCTTTGAATTTCAAGAACCCCCCTATGGCGCACGCAGCCGATTTCTTACAAGCTGCTACCTCGTAGTGGCAGGCACGGAAAGAATCATAGTTGATGCCGACGTCCGCGAGGTACTTCGCCAACTTTGCCTTTTTCTGCGTCATGGTGTTAGCCACCAACTTCGGTCTGCCCCTTCGACGTTTCACCTTCGTCTCCTCGTCCGTCTCCTCCTCCTCCTTGGCCTTTGTTGGCCCACCGTCCTCTGCTGATAGCATGCTTGGTAGCTGCAGTGTCGTCTTCACCTTGGATGTACTTGATAAGGCCTGGAAAATATAAAGCAAGATGACCGCACTAAGACTGGACAACATCTTGGTGACCATGTTCCTACACTAAGCTCGCAAACAAAACTCAACATTGCTTTAGGAAATTGAGGTCGCCTTCTTCGCTGGTGGCATAGGGCCTGTGATTCCACGTGAGGGCTGCTTTTCACCAGCTGGCTGCCTAGGCTGCAACAATTCTGCTAAACCAGCAAACATGTTATGGCGACGAGCACGGCGAGAATTTTGGGGAGGGGAGGCTGCTGATAGTCCTGTAGGCTTGCCACCACGTGCCGACGAAGTTGGAGTGGACGGTGCAGGTTCATCGTTAGCCGCTGGTTTTGGTGGATGCGGACTGGAGGACGCCGTCAGCTCTTGGCCTTAGTTTGAAGGCGCTCAGAAAAAAAGAGGCACAATGATCCCACAACATCCCACAACCCACTGTCATCTACTAGCATCATCTAACATCTATTCACTAACTACCTAGCAACACAGACGACATGGCATAACAAATTGGCTTCGATGCAATCAGGCTTCTTGCGACTGGTTTTCTGAAAAGCTGGTACACCTTTTGCCAGCCCTTGTGATCGGCCACTGACCTCCATGACAAACAAAGTTCGCTCCTCAACCGTTTCTGCCCCTCATCACTCAGCACGCATTCTTCACCAGGGTCGCCTTATTACGAAGTTGTGAGCACATAATAAAGTCTCAGAACATGTTTACATGACCATGCTGGTAAAATCTTTCACAACCTGGTATGGAAACCTCCAACACTCGCCAATTTATGTGTATCTGGAAATTGTTGCATCTCTAACCATACTTTGCGACCCAGTAACCTGCCAATTGAGCCATAAAACTCCAGCACTGGCAGTTTCCCTCTGCGCCTACCTCTTTGGTAAGAACTCCCACTTTCTTCAAAGAATGCCTTGGCAGCTTCACCAAAACAGAGCAGCTTCACCAAAACAGAATGAAACAACGCAAACCGGATAGACACACCAATCAAAAGGGCTTAAAGGCTAAGCAACACCAAGATGCACCAAAGCAAGGAAGTTTTGTTTCTGAAGGACAAGGTCTTCACATCTCCTTAGCGTGCAACAGCGCTAGGCTTTCGAAAAGAAACATGTCAACACCCCCCAACACATTGGCATTGGAGACATGACACAAACATCATCAAACATCAGAAACATGCCAAGGTGCGGAACCTTTTTGAATTCGTCAATCGAAGCCTGGATACTCTGAACCTGACCTTGAAAGTAGGCATCAGGATCCTTCGTACCTTGGTGGGTTCCGCTCAAAACTCGACGACTGATTAAGATGTAAAAGCCAACCACAAGCCACCGTGTTGCCTAACGATGCCCCCCGTGAAAGACATTGAAAAACAAAGCCAAACATGTCAAGGCACGGCTGACTGACCATCCCGGGAGAAAGTGGTTGAACTCGTTTATATCCTCTTTGCTAGCCACAGGCTTGTAAGTAGCTGACGTCACTATCTTGGTTTGCCCAAAACATCAAATAGACACGCAATGCTATGAATTGCTACGCACACTTTTAATACCTTCTAGTGCCCCTGTGTGTAACACGATGTAACTGCGAGTCATGAGTTTGGACCACCAGGGTTACCAGCCAGATTAAGTTTGAGGCCATCAGATACTCATCATTCCTCGAGCTGGGTAAAAGCTTTGCCACCTTTGGTCGGCTAGATTGCGGTACAAAAGCAATCGTAAACATATCCGGACAAAGCATGAAGCCTAAACGGCCTAAGCACTCAATCAATCAACTAAGCTATCCATCAGTCATCGAAATACAAATGTCATTCTAAAGACAACAAGACACTTCTGCATCAATGATTTCTGCAAGGAAATCCGCACCAGACTGCTTCTGGAGGCCGTCTTAGATTCTGTCTATTGCAAAGCAACTATCAAGCAGCAGTCATAGAACATCAGACGCCCCGCGTAACCCTACTCAGCGCATTACATCACAACACAATCTGCATGAGTTCTTACTTAAACTATGCAAATCCGTCGGCCTTACCCCATCCAAGCTGCCGCTGTGATGCCAAATGAGGACAATGTTCTGGCCACACGTCGCACCGTACCTTGGGTTTGCTAAAAACAGCCTCTCACAAAACAAGTGACTTATCACAGCTCTGCACACTTGTAGAATATTCCAGACCTGGTCCCGACCTATGAAACAAAGCATAACATATCATAAACACAAACTACTCAAATATAAGACGCATGAAGCTGTCATGAAGCCACAACCAATTCTCGGGGCAAGTAACATAATCTGCATGGTCCATGATGGCGTCCTCAAGGGCATTTGCTTTGAATGAGTCACAACGGGAAAATCATATTGGCCGTCCCAACTCGTACTTAACCAACCGTATAAACAACAATGGGGCTTAGGCTTGTCACTTGGCTCCCTCTTGAGGTCCTTGAGGGCCTTGTCACCTGCATTGGAAGTCTCCTGCGGCAAGAAAGTCGCAGCAATCTCCTTGGGTCAGGGAGCACCCGAAAATGATGTCATGGACTCCGGGCCCCGAGCCGGTCTGAAATAATAACCAAAGTCGATGGCATCTAAAGTAAAGATAACCGGCTACAGGGTCAATATAGAATTACTAATGGAAAAACTAAATGACATTAAATAACTCTGTCCCTATCCGCTAGTTCATTAGGACACCACAAATATCATTATGACTCAGGGACCCCCAAATACTAAGGCACCCTACCTTGAAGAGTGGCTCGGCGGAGTCACCGGCATGGCTGAGTGGCGCCCAACCCCACTTGACCTTCATCCAACCTGGCTTCACAGAAACGTTGCCCTTGATGAACGTGAGATGTTCAACTCTGGACACCTTAGGAACACCAAAAGGTTGCAACTATCATTAACTATCCCAGGCCCTAGAATAAAATGAAACACAGCATGCTCCATCACTTTTCATCGCATGATGTGTCACCACTATGGCGCCAACAACATCTGCACTTCGATCTGTATTGCATCGCAGCTTGACTCCTTGCCATGATGTTGAAACGCACGAAGAAACATACACATGGCCAGCCATTACCACTCAAGAGTGCCGTGAAATATAAACAACATGACCCAAACAAATTGTGAATAAACTAAGTCGAGAATCCACCGGGCCAAATGCATTGGTAGTGCCGAGAAGGCGAAGCTGAACGCAACGGAGACAATACGGGCGCCGCAGCTCCTGGCAAGGGAATGTTGGAAACAACATGGAACGAGGTAATTAAATGCAATCATACGTAATCCTACGAAATCCTACAGAAACCATCATAGACCACCTAGTATCATCTAAAATCAATAACATATAAAAGGAATATGAGCGCGCACCAACAATATATAACAATATCCTATGATGTCCTACGTAATCCATCGCAATGCTACGTAAACCTACTTACACGTACGTAAATTTACGTAGCCATGGAATTTATAAGATGCTGGTGCCAAGCTTC
>CALGTP010000658.1 GCA_937902105.1 uncultured Actinomycetes bacterium | reverse complement strand
ATGTCACTCGGACACGAAAGCGCGATAGAGTACTCAAGGCTACAATGAGAGAGTATCGCGACTTGTTCGCCCACAACGCTATGTCCTGTCCTGAAATGCCAGACCCCACTGACACCACTATCAGCAAACGGCAGTGGGAGTCGAGTATGTATCATGCTCGCGTTCAACTTCGCCAGATGATGCTCATTCATCACCCAGCGAAGGACACTGTGGAGCAGATTGCCGACTATTGTGGTGGTACCACCACTGGTGGACTAGTGTTACCAACTGTTCCAGATGGTGGTTCAGGGTTGATTCCACTACCACCTGTCAATTTTGTGCATGACAGTATGCCCGTGGTGGAAGCGACAGTTCTCGCGAGCCTCTATGGACATGTGAGAGATCAGGCGCTGACTTTTGAACCCATCGAGCACAAATACTGCATACACGGAGTGCCTACTTTGGGTTCTGTCACGGGTCTGATCCATCATTTCAGCAATGACTTCGACGCTGATCGGGTGATCCCACTCATGCGAAACGGTCGTTCATGGCCACGGCCTGGTTATATCCAGCATGCCAGTAAACTGGAAGATGTTATTGTACGGCTAACCTCTGTTCCAGGTATGAGTGCTGTACTTCAACTTCTACGCAGTGACCCTATAGATGAGGCATCTTTGTGTTCATTGGTCATTTTGTTGGTGCAGCAGAATCCTCATCTTGCGTCTATATTCGAGTTAGTGTCGCTTACCGATGACGAAATCAAAGCTAAGTGGGAATACAATCGGATCGAAGCAGCTAATCAAGGCACCTACATGCATTTGACTTTCGAGTTGTACCTCAATCGATACGAAATAGTTTATGCATCTGACGAGCTGGCTATTTTCCAGAGGTACATATCGTCTTTGAAAGATTTGACTGCTTACAGGACCGAATGGATGATTTATGGAGAAGACATTCGGTTGGCCGGATCTATTGACTTTGTCGCGATGCGCAGCAATGGTGATCTAGTTCTGTTCGACTGGAAACGAACGAAAGAACTTCACACCAAATACAGCAACCGATTTCAGTCCATGACCGGTGCTTTATCCCATTTGGCCGACTGTGCCGGTATGCATTACAGAGTCCAACTCAATGTGTACCGCTACATTCTTGAGAAGTACTACAACAAGACAGTCCATTCAATGTTCGTGGTTGGTTGTCACCCTCAGTATGGCTCTACTGGCGCATTCGTTGATGCGGTTCCATTTCTCCCAGCTGAAACAATGATACTCATAGAACACCAAAGATCAAAGTCCAATGATTACATTGGTGGTGCAAGTGTAGATGACGGGGATGGTTGGGGGGATGCGATTCAAGAAGAGCTAGACTTTTTAGCGGAATCCGACACAGTCTTGGAAGATGCCCGGCCACCAGCCGACAACAATCATTCCCCAGATCACCTTGACGACGTTAACAATCCAGCTGTCCCCAATGCGGAGCCACTAGCCGTAGAAGATGCACAGCTATTAGCCGTAGAAATTGCGCAGCCACCAGCCAACGAAGTTCCCCAGCATTCCCAAGATGAGATTGAAGACATTGATGTGATCAAGAAAAGTAAAAGGCGATTTATGAAAGGAGCATCATCATCGAGCTCTGATTTCGATAACATGTTCCAGTCATGCATAGAGGATGCTACAGTAGACTTTTCGACAATGGTCACAAGACCACCATTTGAGCGTGCAAACATAGTGACGCATACCGCTCACTTGACTCACGCGGTTAAAACGCTTTATCCGCTTTGGCAGGATAGCTGCGTCCGGCTCGCAGTGGCGGTCCTGGCTACATACAGGATGCGACCCGTCGATATGTACACACGGGAACATGCTGCTATTTTGTATATTGCAGAAGGTGGCCGTTATATGCGAGCTCATAACGGAGTTTGTTATATATACAATGACTCAGGAGCCTTTACTGCTTACAAAGGCATTCCGCCAGAGGCAACGTGCGCTCGCCTGAAATCTTTTGTATTGCAACTCGAAGGAGTCTTCCGTAGGCTACCAATTGGGCTGAAGCGTTCTGACATTGAGGTCCTCTTGAATATTAATACAATGATTACCGCTGACAGTGATGAATCTACTTTCCTGGAAAAATGCACTGACGCGGCATTGTTCAACGAGGGAGATGACCGCGTCAAGCCAGCGAGGTTCGGTAACATTGGTGGGGACGAACCAGAAGGCGAAGGACCACCCAGCAGCTGGCCTATCCTCACTGCACAGTCCATGCGTAAATTAGGGCTGCAGATACAGAGGGAAATCATAGAGGGCAAGTTGCTGATGTACTTTATCGAGTGGTGTGATACACCAATGAACCGGAATGCTGGTATTTGTTACTCGGACATATGTCTTCTATATGATCATTCGGCTTCCAAAATTTTAGAACCTGTGCAGCCATCGCCTCTGAATAATATTTACACGTCCATTCCTCACCCATTGCTTGATCCAGTACTTCAGCTGCACATGGACCGATTGGTTATTTTCTACAAGCAAACCTTTTGGTGCAACCTGGCCGTCTTCGTATGTCACCAGGCGGCGCAGGCTTTGTGTAAGCGTGGCGAGAATTTGGACAGGTGCTTTATCGGATTATCACCCGGCGGGGTGGGCCAGTCGCTGTACACCAATCACTTGGCTGCGATTTACAAGTCTAATCACAGCTACTTCGATCCTAACGTCTGGTACCTGGACGAAGAAATGCGGAAGACTATAGAAGAATTCGCACACAGCTTCATATTGACTGGCCAAGAAGCACCCGAAGGCACTCGCAAACTGCGTGAAGACCTGTTCAAGAAAACTATGTCAGCAGATGGCATACCGGGTCGAAAGCCATATGGGTTCCAGACTCGCATGTACGAGCTCGTCGCCTGGAAACGACTTGAGCTAAATCGGATGCTCCGATTTGCCGGAGTCACGGAGCAAAACTTTAACTCTATTTTGCGCCGGTCTCTGGTGTGGCAACCAAAAGGTCGCTTCTTTGATTCCAACTTTTTGGAGCGACACTATCCTGATGCAGAACTTGATGGAATATTCCCCAAGAATCCGGAACTCAAAGTGTTCCTATCTTCATCAGGCGCGATAGCTGCTGGAATAAAAATCCAACATGGCTTTGAGCTGCAACACAGCCGCGATAAGTGTCGCCAACTCATCGAAGACTATGCAGCACTCGGTGGTGATGATGGTCTCACGGAAGACAAGATGCGCGAGGCGTGTGGCTTAAAACCACGAGACCGACGCGAGCAAACAGACGCTGTAGTTGGTCTTGATGCAGCCATGGCTGGCAGCCAGGAAGAACGAGATGCTGGTAACACCGGTCTCGATGCAGTCGTTGCGTCCGTCATAGCTCTTCTGATGCTCGAAAATAAAAATGTCATGACGCTGTACCAATTTAAGTTCAAAGTTTCCTTGCCATTAAACTCCCCGAACGTGGACAAGGACCGACTGTGGGAAATACTGGAGGAAAATGGTCATTTGCGTGCCAGTGCGGGGCTCAGCACAGGCAAGGCTAAAGGCGCCAAAATGCCAGTGATCATGGTGAAACACCCACTGGGGCAAATTTGCAGTACAGCTCCTACAGAAACTGAAATTTCATTTCCTGAAGAATATGACTTACGTGCCCTGAAACGGTTTCTACACGACAATCCTTCTAGAGAGGCCAATCGAGCGATCATATGCGACTACTACGATCAATTGGTCACGATCAAGAAACAAAAAAATGTCAGGGGTCGACCTGGTTCAAGTCATATTCGTGGTATGGAAGAAGCCAAAGCAACATTGGACAAGGTTCGTGATGCTGAAGTTGTTTGCGCTACTCTTCTGGAGAAACTTGAGGTGCCCGCAATTGGATGCATTGAGCCAAAACGACGAAAAATAGTAAGGAAAACAAGCGACTTAGATACGACTCAGACAATTCTAGTACCGCTCAAGACTCGGTACCGGTATGCTCTTTTCAGTACATTTCGCAGTAGACGATACGTCATTGACATTGGGGCGCAGTCTTTAAGTCGTCGTTTACAGCGACTGGTACTACCTCGTACCTTGGACTTAGACATAGCCAACGCAATGTTTGTGATAATTGACCAATTGCTGTCTAAGCTTGCCCCAATCATCCCCATGCCTGAAGACGTTACATGGGTGATCCACGAGTGTGCTGTAAACAGAACTCGTGTGTGTGAGCAGGAATTGCTGGTGAATGTCAGCACTGGGAAACAAATTCTCAACGCGACAATGAATGGTGCGCAACTCCATAGTCCTTTCGAACATAATACGTTCCTGAAAAAGCTTCAGAAGGCATCTCTTTACATGCGCTGGCTGGCTTGCTCTATCCTACCAGAAGCTTATGAGTATTATGGCCAACAGAGAGACAAAAAATTTCCAGAGGCGACAGTGTTTCATCACCTATATGCGATTGTTGAAGATTCCATTATTGAAAGTCTTACCACATTCATCTTACAGGAACCAGTGCGACACTTGTCTTTACATTTCGATGGTATTCGTTTAAATGATGATTACAGAGAATCATTGCATGAGCCTGCGAATTTGGATCGGTTCGTACAGGAATGCGAAGATGTGATCTGCAATAATACAGGGTTCCTCGTCAAGCTCAAAGTCAAGAAACATTTATACTTTACAGAACTTATACGACTGATACAACACACTGCGATGACAACAAGACCTGCTGTATTCAAGTCAACTGGCAATTGCATTCCTCTAGCAGTGGCTCATCTCACCAGTGACTACACTCGTATAGAACAACTGATCAGTGACGCAGAGAACCCAATGAATGTGTATGCGCTTGCAAGATCATGCCGCACATACAAGCAGGTGCAAGAGATGACTACACTTACGTTTGTGCCATCACCAGGATGCACCATCCAGGCTGATGGTAAGTATCTGCTTCACACAGATTCTGACGGCAATCCACATTGTATGGCAATTCACGTAAGTGACAACAGCACCCAGGTCAGTGTGTGGGATGGCGAATACGAATTTAAGGCAAGTTTCAAGGAGTTCCAGAGAATCATTGCGGAATCAATAGACGCTTCGACAATGATTACTTTTCAGGTCTTCACGGCGGGTACAACACCCATATGGCCTGATGGTCAAACTCCAGCGACATTGCTAGTCTTGTTGGAGTTGCAAGCCGCTGGTGATTCATCAGATGAAGATGAACCAGCTGATCTGGAAGACCTCGGTGCGGCACACCCGGACGATGAATCGGTGGTGATTGTCGGGGACAAGCTATTAGCTTACCTCAAAACTGAGGTCAAAAATGTGCGTGATATGCGTACATTTAGTCCGTCCGACCAATGTCCATTATGCCCCTGGCGTCGGTTCCCACACGCATGGTCAGGCACATCGGCTACTAGAATTCGCTCTCACGTGGCCAGGTACCATGTTCCCAAAACGCAATATTGTTGCTCGGGGACAAAACAATTGAAGGTGGTGATGTCGCTTTACGACAATGACGTCCTATTACAACAAGCACCATGCAATTTGCTGCAAAGGAGCGCGACCATACTACGAAAAACAGTAGTTCCTGGATTGGACCACTCGCAGAACCACATCGACAGACACATCCGATGCATCCTGGATGGTAATGGTGTGAAATTCGTCAACTCCGACATATTGGCGACCTCGATGTTAGTACGAAGAGTAGGATCCACCATGTATACCAGAAGCTTTGGTGAGTTGTTATTCAAAGAACTCTTGGTGCACCATTGCAAGGTCGCGGCAGTGATTCCTAGGATTGCCATGCACATGCATGCTGCTGGAAGTGAGCTTGGCAATTTGCTTCCGCAGCACCCGAAGACCTGGTGGCCTATGGTTGAAGACATATTCTCTTCACCTAGTATCCAAGCGAAGCGTGCTGCCATGCATGCAGAATTGGAGGCTCACACTGAGTACACGTCTATCTCTATAGATGGTACAATAAGATGCTGTATGGGTGTCATGGGACAATCCACCATCCGAAACCAGGTAGAGCGTGACGCAGACTCTGCATTTACGCCTGATGACAGCTTACGTCGGGTTCTCAGTGTGAAAGGACGTACTGGTGCAGTGCTTGGATTATTACCAGTTTCATCTGAAAAGTCTGAGGTAGTTCGCCAGGCGATAGATGAATGCTTTGGTAGTGTAGCAAAAAATCAGGTGCTGTACGTTTTCTGCGACAATGCATCTCCAAAGCTACTGAACGACCTGACAGCTGTATTGCCTAACTTGAAGGCAATGGCATTGGATCCGGTACACTTACCGATCGTGTACGAGTATTCCACATGGCACAAGCGCACCGAGGGATCCAGATTTCTTCGGAAAATCATGTCGAAATTCAACAAGCGAGACAACCGCCGCACTGCAGCATCATGGGGTGTTTTTTTCACAGGAAATAGTGATGCTGACTTAGATCGAGCAGAAAGCAGTATGAGACAGAAAATAACTGATCGTTCCATGTCGACTACAGTGGCTTCGAGGATCTACAAGAAATTGAATGGGGATGTTCCATTTTACACTAGACTCGATTACATAGAGTCCCTAGCAGCACTAGTTGCGCTATACCCCGACGAAGTCAAACGCACAGCACCAGGTCCCAACAAACCAGTGTTCAAGATTTTATGGAACGCAGCGGCTGTTGATCGGGTGGAATGGATGTTTAATAACATCCGAATCAGGCACTCCATGGCAGTGTCTGAATGCAATTTGCTTCCATCAGGAACTTCCTCGAATGAGGCATTGCATGCTGAAGTCAATAAATGGTTCCGTCAAACACACCAGATCCACCAGTCTACTCTAAGACTGAAGCTGACAATATTGTCTTTTGCAAAACTAGTCTCCCACACTTGTGCCATGTACAGACCAACCCTGAGACAAATGCCATCTAGTAGTGTATTGGCAAGATCACTAGGGAAGGCAGTATGGACTAACAAGTCGTGGCGTGTTTGGTGCCAGCTTTTAGTGAGTGGGCGACGTGTCACCAAAGCACATCTGCCTATTCAAGAGGCTAGAGTCACAGACATTACAACTGTGAAGAAACATCGGCTGAAGAAAGCTGCATCTGTTAGTTCAGGCAAACAGCAGAAGCCTCCTGTCTTGAAAAGAAAGCGTAATGCTTTCACTAGACAGCGAAAGGGGATGCTGGTAAGCCAAGGAACACGCAGCACACGTACCTAGTTATGTCGTGATACACTCAAATAGTAGTGTAATAATCTATCAAAATTGGTTATGGGGCCAAACTTTCTTAGTGGATTTCATAAGAAAACCATAGGGCGACTATAGGAAGTATAGCAAGTT
>CALGTP010000657.1 GCA_937902105.1 uncultured Actinomycetes bacterium | reverse complement strand
ATTCTCCTAAGTACAAATTCGGATTCTGAAATTCTCCTAAGTACAAATTCGGATTCTGAAATTCTCCTAAGTACAAATTCGGATTAATAAATTATCCAAATGCAAAAAACGTGCTCCGAAATGCCCTAAGTACAAAAATCGCCGGGTCGGCATAATCATCGGTTGTGGGGCTTAGGGTCCTGGGCCGGGGGCTGGGAGTCGGGACCAAAAGAGACGGGGGCCCGAATATGTGCCCCCCAAATATCAGGCGTGCCCCCCACATAGCCCCCCCGAAGGGTTAGGGGGGAATGACATGTATTTAAATCCCATAATTTATCCCTCATCCCTTTCCCTTCTCCCTTTGCCTTCTCCCTTTTCCTTCTCTCTTTCCCTTCTCGCTTTCCCTTCTCCCTTTCCCTTCTCCCTTTCCCTTCTCCCTCTCCCTTCTTACATTCCCTTCTCCCCTCCCTTCCATTCGCCCTCTCCCTTCTCCCTTTCCCTTATCCCTTTACATTATCCCTTTCGCTTCTCCTTTCTTGTTGTTGGTTCCAAATATTTTGTCTAGGATATTGGCTTGGGATTTTATTTGTTTTTACACATCCGCATACATTTCCATCGAGCCTAGTGTCCCCACCTGGTCATCCCCTCTGCCTCGCCAGCGTCCATTGTCCATGGAGCCAGCTGCTGGAAGCGGTGCACTCGAGCCTGCTGGCAGTCACCTCGTCGGGCCTGGCACCGCCAGATCACCGCTGCTGGGTCACCTGGGCCCCTTCAACATGTGCAGGGGCAGGAGCCGAAGCGGCGCCTCCTCATCAGAAGCTACTCCGGCGGGACCGCCGCCTTTCCGCCCGGTTCCGGGCTGCCGTCCTCACTGCAAAGGATTTGGCAAAGGCTGGGATGAGGGCTGGGAGAAGGGGCTCTTCAAAGGCTTCAGCATGGGCTACGCCAAAGGCTGCAACAAGGGCAAGAGCAAGAACAAGGACGACAGCGATGACGAGGGCAAAGGCTGGAACAAGGGCAAGAGCAAGTACAAGGACGACATCTATCATTATGATGACTACAAGGGCGGCAAAGGGGACGACTACAAGGGCAGAGGAAAAGGCGACAGCGACGACGAGTACCATTTCAAGGGCAACGACAAGGGCAAGGGCAGAGGATAGAGGTCGTGACTCATGAGCTCATGGCTCAGAGAGCGGCGCTGAGAGCGCCATCGGAATTCACGTTGCTCAGCATGGCGGCCGAACAGTGGGCTGGGGCTGGGTAGATCGCCGTACAGTGGCAATCCGACGGTCATGTGATGTTAGACTATCCTGTACACAGACACAGCTTAACAGGATTTCCCGAATTTGAAAAACAGTGCTTGTGTGTCTGATGTTTTTCGTGCAGTCATAGATGTGATTACGAAACACAGCTATCATCTCGTGGTGTTGACAAACTATAAACATGCATAATATCACTCATTGTTCGTTACTTGCACACACAACAGCATGCTTAATCAAAACTGCAACATATTTGTTGGAAGGTTCACCTCCGCATCGGGCATGCAAAGGACAAGCAACAAACACAGCACGATAGATCACATTCTCAATGTCAAACTGGAAGGGCCCCCCTGTTTAACTGTTTGGTCAGCACTGCTATATTATATATAGAAGTGTGTCCGGGGTGTCCGGGTTTGGGATCCCACAGGTAGTGCCAGTGTTCTCTAGCACCAGAGGTTGCAGTTAGTCTGCTATTGATTGTGCAATGCAAGCAAAGCTATCATCGTCATGCAGCCCATGTAATACACACCTTCAAGCTAAACTGCAAGTCCTAGCCTTGAACCCCTGAGGCAGCCGAAGATGAAGCCTGAATCGGTCTGATCGGTGATGGCTGCCATTCAGTCTGCACTGATGTGAAGGTGAAGTTTGGCAGGATAAGTCTGAGTTTGTATTTTGTTCGTCAGATTCGACGTTTAATGACAATTGCTAATGTTCTACAGATATCCCAAATCAATGTAGCGAGTGCTTAATCAGAATCACTGCCATTCGAGAGTTACTGGAGTATAGTCTGTGACCTCTGTCAGAGCAAGTTTAGCAAGCATTGTTCAAAGATCGTAGCCGATTGGGCACGATAATATATATGCCATGTTTGTGTTTTCTCAGTCCTTGAGCAATTCCAGTAACGACTGCAACTTATGATGTCTTGTGTTATGGACAGACTGGGCCTTGGGCCCTGGACCGCTCGTAGGGTAGCCTCGAGCCTCGGCAATACCGCACGTCAGCATTGATGTCATACCAAACAGACTATAACTATTGTCAGCTCGCCTTAAGTTTTGCCAGATTAGACATAAGGGTACATAGGGATTAAAATAATAGTCACGCTTAGAACAAAGACTACCAATTTTCTATATTTCGAATCTACCTTTCTCTCTTCCTACCCTTGTTTGCCAAAATCGTGTATAACATATAAAATTATATGTGGTAGTTTTTCATTTGCTATTGCGGATACTTGTTTTTGGGTCGTTATCAAACTTATATCAATGCTGACACCCAGCTGCTATCAGATCATCTCGCCACCTGCGGATTTCAAATCGAGGTCAATTTTGATCACTTGTCTGCGCATATGCAGAAAGGTGGTTGACCGTCGCAGCTAAATACTCATCTCGATCTGATGCACGGGATAAACACTACTGCTGCTTCTGTTATGAGAGAGAGAGAGAGAGAGAGAGACAGAGAGAGATAGAGAGACATAGATACTGTAGAGTCGAGAGACTCAGAGAGAGAGAGATAGAGAGAGCTCATGTGTTTCGTCATGATAGCAAGCATTGCTCCGACGGTGTTTCATTGCAGTCTGCTGTCTTGGTTTCTGATGGCAAAGCCTAGCGCTCTTCTAATCTGTGCTTCAAGTATGCCAATGCGTAGTCTAACAGGTATCGTGAATGTATGCCTGCCTCCTTGTCTAGCATGTTTCTATAATTAAGGAACTGCTCTTAACTTAAACTTACGGCTTAATGTTGCGAACGTAGGAATCTCAGAGAAGATATATCTGTGAGATTGCATTGAAATTGTGCGATTTTGCTAACAAGCAGCTGCGTATTCTTTAGTGTCACTCTGTGCAACAAAACAAACAACTGAGTGTCTCTGTATATGCGCAGTCTACAGCATGAACAATCATGCCTCTATATCTTGGCAATCTCAGAGCAATCGCCTACACTGTGTCTACTGCTCAACACTTCGTATACAATCATGTAGTCGCACTGTAATGCACACTGTAATCTCTTATAGCCGAGGCCGTGTCCAAACATTGCATCGACACCCGTGCAGAGCAGCCTTTTACTTAGTTGTGTGAAACATGATCCTCTGAATCATTTGTGGAACCTTGCGTTGTGTAGGACATTTCGTGCGTGCTGTTTATTTTTTGGACCTGACATTATGAATGAGTTTCATCGCTGTCTGACTGCATATAGCTAACATAACTGCAAACGAACGCTTCTAATGACCATCCATGGCCCAACTGCTACTTGTTGTTCATTGGCAGCGAAGGTTGAAACTGGACAAAGCAGGATTGGACCCGACCGTAGTCAAGCTGACTGCCAAGAACTTGTCAAGCGTGTTTGAAACTCCTCTATTACGAGTTTGTTTTAGTGAGCGCTGAATGTGTTGTTTTGTCTATGTTGTTTGATGGTGGTTCTAAGTTAAAATCTCAAAATATGGAATACGTGATGCGAGCCTGTAGAATGCCCAAAGTCGTTAACCGTTACCAAGGCGACCATGAAAGCGATCAACCAGAACCAAATCAACACTACCGGCACGGATATAATGGTTTTGAAGCCCAAAACGAGGCTGAAAATTGAGGACCAACCTATTACTTTGGATCCTCCGAACCCAAAGGACAGGCCGCTTTTGATTGGAGCATCTCAGCAGCAGCATGATGCGATTTTAAGTGGGAAATGCACAGTAGCAAAATTGATAAGTACTAAATGCGTTTACAGTGTGTGTTTTTCTGATGAGTTTAGATAGGTTTTCAAACAGAAGCAATGGCGCAGACCATTTAAGAACAAATTAGCATCAAACTCTCGTATTGGATATGGTATGGTGAGTCTCGTTTGTTGTGCTTAGCAACAACGAGTCAAGGTCGGCGATGGTGAGAAATCACCGATCAAAGCTTGGAAAATGCTGATGATCAAACTTCGTGTATGGTTCAAGCAGGAGGAGGCTCATCCATATTGGAACGACACTCGTAGCTTGTGTTAGTTAGAAAGCGTTTGCGTATTTCGCCCAGATAAACTCATGTTTGGTTGATTCGTGTTTGCTGGTTGTGTGGTTGCTCGGTACTTAGGTTGGACACTGAGGCGACACAATTGTTATAATAGTTATTGCCGACCGAAGTAGCCTGTGGGAGGGGATGTTGGATTTGATATTTTTCTCAACACTGTTGGAATGTAAGGTAACTCGATTGTGAGAGCCGGGCTAGGGACGACCATGCTGATGGCGACTGTGATGTCCTCAGTCAGTCATGGGCCGAGCCTTAAATTTATTGCTTTCACTTGTTGTTACTTTGTGTTTCCCCGAATCGCCGAGGAACTTAGTTTGGGTGAAATTGTTTAGATGCCTATCAAAGACTATCGAAGGAATGTGGGTGGCAAGTCGACTGGAACAAATCAGTTCGTCAAGTCGCAAGCGGTTACCAAGTACATCGCGAAGTATAAGGATAACGAGGAGCACTGGCAAGACATGTCTCACAAGATCTCCCGTGATAGAGGGTGTGATGTCGATTCGGATTCAATACCAAGTTCGATCGAGGCTTGGGCAGCTGACGCCTCGATCCAGAAGCGGGGAATCTTCGTTCCTTGGCCGGTTTATTGCATGCAGCCCCGAAGGGGCCGAACACATCTAAAAGCTAAGGTTGCCGATTTGGATAAAACCAGTCTTCTAGCAATTGTCTAGTGTGTGTTGATATCGAGACTAGTATCAGCAGCTTTTCGTACTGACTAGGTTTTTGATTTTTGGGAGTACTATAATACACTCGCTGAGAAACATGACTACTTGTGAAATGCAACGTTGCTAACTAGCTTTAAACATGCGCCGATGTGCCGCACAACTTGAACGCTGCTCAATCAAAGCATGTCGTTTCTATGAAATGAGTTAGACAAGTCTAGTACTTAAAGTGTACACTAGTCTTCCTCTTGTTTTAAACTTGGACCAAGGTTAAAAACAAAGGCTGGTTTACACTGACAGCAAGATGCCGAACATTAGTTGCGGATTGGACGATCACAGAAGAGGTTCTGCGCGAGATGATCGCTGCTGCTGATGCCATTGATGATGCTGATGCCATTCCAGCAGTCGTCGAGGATGAGGCAGGACCGTAGCAATTACAGCTATTCAAACAAATATTAAACCAGATGGAGCATATGTATGATGCGAGCAAGCGCAATTAACAGTCAACTTGTCGTAATTTTAAGGCAGCCCTAATCAGAATTGTCGAGGATAGCATAGGGCCAGCTGGATAAATACGAATACTTGGTGATCCCTACCAGGACGATCCTGAAGAGCAATTCCAACAAGCAGCATCAGACATGAAACCTTCAGAGTTCAAAGAATGGCGCTCGAATTTCAAAAACAATGTCGAGCTGGTCTGGGAGATGATGGGTGATAGGCCCGGTGCTTTAACGCAACAAAGACAAATGAACGCAGTACAAAACACACAGTAGATCTGGCTAGGCAAAACGCTTTGGAACAACACGGCACAGTGTTTAATAAAAGTAAGCAGACCAAGTAAAACAGATATCGAATGACTATGTTGTTAGCCAGGTCTCTGCAAAGTGAGATCAGTTTGCTCTACGCTTGCACCAATATTGTTCACGCAGATTTCGCAGAGATGCTAAAGGCGCACCGCTGTGAAGACCCTCGGAAACAGCAAGCTAATTGCTTAGGTGATAAAGTCGCATCGTGATGAACGGTCTGCGTAGTAACTATTCAGTTTCCTGATTGCTATGTCTGATTGATGAATTCATGGTTAGAGCTTCTCCTACCAAGGATGCTTGGTTGTTGTGGGCTGCTCAATCGACAGCTGGAAATTGGTATATTGTCGCTGTAAACACCCTGCGAAATATACACAGCGCCAAATTTGCAAAGGAGATCGGTATGACAATGCCAGGGCACTTGCATGGTGCGGACTGCTCGGAAGAGCAGCCTTGGATACAGCAAGAAGTCGATTTGTGGCAGAAGGCGTGGCGTTTGGATGTCGAGCTTTCGTCTGCAAGGCGGGCTATCATAACTGACATGGTAACTTGTGTTCGTACTCAAAAGCAGGTTTGTTTAACAATTGCCCAAACAAATACATGACAATGGGCTATGGCCATAAACCAGATTATCGATGTGTTATAATGGTTTTGCGGTTTTCTTAGTAGTAAAACTAGCTCAGAGTTTGTTGTCAATTGACTCCTGAGGTGTTGGTCTCAGGCTGCACTTAGCTATTGCGTGCCACAGATTGGTGGAGGTATCTTCCATCCAGTAACAGCTGTGAAAATCTATTTCGTCAAACTTCATAGCGTACTTTTGACAGCACTTCGCAAGGCTAAACAGTACATAGAAACACACGAGAATGAGATTGCCAACGAGCTGGGCAAGTTGTTGACGGATTTGTGGTGGCACACCTCTCAACTCGCCTTGGAATGCTTGGGCGAATGCGAGAAGGCCAACTTCGACGCCTCGGCCCAAGCTGTGATTGATCAGTATATGGCAGTGCATGGCGCTCCGAAAACCACGAAATTCTTAAATGAGGATGTGTTTGGCCACCTCTCACACATTGTGCAGCGCAGCAACAAGGGCTGCACAGTCATGAACAAGAAACTTAAATTTCATAGGACGTTATTTTTGATTTGGTCTAGTGGAGTTGGTCACAACATTCGTGTTGAATTCAATTGGCTTCGGTAACCGTTTATGTTAAGCTGCAGGTACACCAGATGGTTTTATGCCAGCACTGCCAAATCAATTCGGGAAACCATACCTACCGTCGAGACGACTTACGAAGACTACATTACGAACAGGCAGATATCATCGGCAGAACGAGGCAACATCTATGGAACCAGCTTTACAGCAACAGCTCCTCTGTCAGAGGAACTTGGAATGGAAAGTCAGCTAAAGGCAAGTCGGTCTAAAACTAAATGACTATATGTTTCTACCTCAGTTATTTTTGCAGTGTTGTACTTACTTGTTCAAATCGAATGGCCATGGCTGGTTTCAACTTGTCCATTCGCAAAATCAAAGCAAGTAGCAGGTCAAAAAGCATTGGGGTAAAGCTGGGACGACTGCCGAC
>CALGTP010000656.1 GCA_937902105.1 uncultured Actinomycetes bacterium | reverse complement strand
CTCTATCGGCGATTCGTTTGGATTCCACCGCAACGCCCTCCTCTCGATGTCGTCGACATCTATCGGAATTATCTTGCGCGGCAGAATAAGGATCCCACCTACGCAATTCATTACCCCATGGGACTCCATGAACCGTTTCGATCGCATCTTTCTCTCCACCATCTCCGTGATGATGCCTGCATCTGCCTTCACAGCCGAGATCAGATCCAGTGTTCCGTTCAGGTCCTCCATGTTCGCTCCTTGTCCTCGCTCCAGTTTTGAGTCATCTGTCACCTGTACCCCCCACAAGACTTTCGGCTCCAGGACGGCTGCATCCAGTCGGGTTGCCGTGGCTCGCATCTTCAGCATCCCAAGTGTGTTTCTCATCCGCTCGTTGTCCCCGAGTGGGGCTTCACTGCCTTGCACGGCTAAGGGCACGGAGTATAATCCATTGAGGATGTCTTCAAAGTCGCAAGGTTCCGCTTCATCTCCGTACGTCGACGAGAAACTGAGTCCCTTGTCTCCCCTGACAACTACCAGACCCTGCCTGCCTAAGTTGGATTTAGGCACTTGTAGTATTCCGATGTGACCCCGTTTGCCAAGCTCGTCTAAGGCCTCCATGAGAAAGACCCCTTCTTCATTCCAGATGCTGTTCGGAAGAGCCTGTGTCACTAGCGGCTCGAACTTTTCCAGGTTACTGTGTTGGGCTTTTATAGGGCACTCCCGCGCCTCTGTAGGTCCGGCGACCTGGTCCGGCTGTCCCAGGAGCCATAGAAATGTCATTGAGGTTTGATGCATGTGGTCCAGGATATCTCTGCCGATCCCGTCTATGAGAGCCCCCCAGGCACTCATCGATAACTTAATCTCGTTGTAGTTGATCTCTTCCCCCAGAGGAGCAATATTCCTGCCCTGTGTTTGAATGAGCTCGATGACGTCTCTCATCTCCGGGAGGAGCACCATGATACCCGCTCCTTCCGAGCCCACAATTGTAATTCTCCCCACCCGAATCAGCTCTGTGATGACTTGCTTGGCTACCGCTCCCCCTCGGAAAGGATGGGTGGCCATAGCTCTATCAAGATTGCGTTTCATCGTGTCAATCTCTTCATGCGCGATCTCCCCATCATCTGCGGCTGCATATCCTGCTACTACCATGTCGCTGTGCACCCAGACACCCCCCTTCACCTGCGTGCTCAGACGGTGCACGAAGCTTTGTTGAAGGTTATCAATGACTTCCTGCCTGATGTCGGTGCCGTATTGGATTCCAGCCCATGAAAACTGGTTGTTAAGCGCTGCCTGATCGATCTCTGTCGCAAAGAGGCTCGCCATATAAGCGACCGTGTCACTGCCTTCGTTCTCCGAGGATGCCACCGGAGCTACTAGTCTGTCCATTACCATCTCCAGGATTATCGGCATCACCGCTCCGTCCCTTGCTTCAGCTGGTAGCAGGTTGATCTTTTCAAACTTCTCATGCCGCACGTCCCAAGTGCCTCCAGCTTTACCCTCACATTCCGACACCTGGCCCGTGAGCTGATTTATCGCACCTGTCTTCATCCTCCTTGGCACAAAGATGGCGCCTCCGTGCTCAAGTTCCTTGAGCAGGGCTTGTTTGAACACGGCTTTGATCTCCGCCGTGATCCCGACCGTGGCGTTGTCGACGTCACCGATGAGGGTCGCTCGGAGCATTACCTTGCTCGGCGGCCGTGCCAGGGAGATGAAGAGGGTGTTCGGTTTCTCCTGTGTCGCATGTTTCGCCCTTGCTTCCTCTGCCGCCGTTGCCCACATTTTGCCAGTGAACACTGGCCCGCCGTTCTGTCCCCTTAGGCCTTGGACCAGGGCGGCTGAGTTGTCGGTGCCACTCGGAATTAGGATCAGCGTATAGGCCGCCAGGTGCAGGGCTGATTCCGCCACTACACGATGGAGTTGCTTCTTCAGGAATTCTATCGGCGGGTGTTGCATCGTCCTTGGCACTGCAAACATGTCTCGCCAGGCCCCTTCGACAATACTAACCTGAATAGTGATGAGCGTCTGATCCACTTTGCCGACCTCATCGAGTGCCTTTTGCAGAATTTCTGCTGCGGTGACCCAAGCTGTATTGCCCGTTATTCCTCCCCGCGCCGCACCATTGAGTTCTTTGCGGAGCTTGCTCCATTCCTGCACAACTTCACGCACTATTTTTTGGACCTCCGGGTGTG
>CALGTP010000655.1 GCA_937902105.1 uncultured Actinomycetes bacterium | reverse complement strand
AAAGCCAAGGGCACTCAACAACCTGGTTAAGCCGTTATCATACATAACTCAAAGCCAGGCACTCGTTTTCAGCAACACCGAAAACAAAGCAAGGATCAACTGCGACGGATCCAAACGAAATCACTTCAGGAGCAATGTAGCATTGTCCAACAAATGACACGTCACCGCCTTAAACAGGAGACCCCCCCACAGGCACTTGGATCAGTACCCGCATTTTCACCATTCGATTAAACAAGTATGTCCTGGTCGTGAACTGTACCACAAGGAAGGATCGTCATTACGACCTGCCTTCCCTAGAATCTCTGGGAGTGATTCTAACACAGGATCACTACAAGTAAAACGAGAAGCCTCAAAGGGCGCGCCCAAAGAGATTGCAGCAGACGGGCGCCCCGCCCTTTCAAGAAACAGGCCGAAGGCATACAACCAGCGCCATACACTGACCTACGTCCAGCTGAACCCAAAGGTCGATCACCAGCCCTGAAGGCCAGCACCTTTCAGGACCCAGAGCCATCACGTGACCCCGTCAAGGCGAGCAGCAGATGCGCAGGGCAGGCACTCCTCGACCTCAGTTGAAGAGCTCCCTTCCGAGGAGGAGTCGGCATTGTCACCGATCAATGAACCCTCCCCCGAAGACCTGATCGCACAAAGGACCTCTGCTGCATCGTCGCCCGGCCAGCACTGCTTGCAGTAGTCATCCCAGTCAACCTCGTTGATCTCATCCAAGAAGACAAACTCACGAACTTCCTTGCCCGGCGTCCGAAAGCAGCCACCAAACTTACGCAGCCTCTTGAACTTCCGCTTCAGGGTAATCGAAAGGTAAAAAGCTTTCGTCACGTCCAAACGATTCGCCGCCGCTATCGCAGAATGCGAAAAGCCGTCCACCGAAGACTCGTCTGAACCGGGATCCTCTGCAGTGGCCAAGCAATCCCCAGAAGACAGAAATTCAATATACCCTGGTGCCCTGTCCAAAGAGAGTTTGCCTATCTGACTTTCCGCATCAGACAGACTCACACCCCGCGAGCAAAGGAAGTCCTTGAATTCCAACTTGCCCAGCTCCTCGTCAACCTGGCCAAGATCCTTCGTGCAGTTCAACACGATTTGTTCCTGCAGCCGATGGATCACTTGTCTCGCCGTCCTCGTGTAGTCGTCAGACTGCTCCGGAATCCACCTGCCCAAAAAGTCACAATCTTCCTTGCCAGCGCCGAAGAGTGAGGCCAGTGACTTTGACCAGTTGCGATCACCGTGCTCCGAGAAAAACATGGCAGACACCCGAAGATCAAAGAGCGGCCCTTCCGACTGTCGCCAGCGTCCCTCTGCAAATTCCAGTGCCTTGAGATCCAGAAGAAGTGCCCTACCAATGGACGAAGCAGCTGCCCAATCCGCTGGCCTTCGAATCACCCCCTGCAGATCCTCCGCAGGAAGGGGCAGCATGTAATCCCGTTCGAAGTTGAAGCCCTCCGACTTCCAGATGGCGAAGCCTGTCGCCAGCCACGGCTCCCCTGTCAGGGTAGCCTTCGATGAGACAAAGAAATGAAGCCAGCCGATGCGTCGACCTGGTCCCGAAGTTTTTGTCCTTTCCAGCTGAGCTTCCAGACCTTTGGCAAGAAGGACCATAAGCTCTGGCCGAATCCCCAGAGTATCGTCGAACCTCAAGGAACCCCAGATCTTGAGAAGGCGAAGCCAGGCCACCGCCCTGCAATAGAGAGGCCTGCTCACGTCCATGACAAAGAGTTCCAGAGAAAGAACCATAGCCAACAAGAGCATATGAGACTTCTTCGTCGGCTGCGTACCAATCGACAACTGCAGCGTGAGAACCTCCACCGTCGAGCGAACCAACGTATCCTGCGAAAGCCTGGACTCTGCCGCAATGCCGCCTGCTTTTTCCATGAAGATCATAGCACCCAAGATCGACATCGGAACGGTCCTCGCACAAGGCTCTTCCGCCCTATCGTACAAGTAGTCAATCATCCGTCCCGCCGAGCTAGGCCAATGCTCATCAAAAAGCCTCATGAACCAACATTCTGCTTTGAGCCACTCACGAAGACGCTTTCGTATCGTCTTCGGACGAGCTCGTCCCGTACAGCCCAGCATCGCACGTCTCGGATTGATCGAATGCTGAGCCCTGCCGAAGATAGGAAGATCTGCTCTAACTAAGAGCTCGATAACTTCACCAACAAGGTGAAGCCGACAAGCTTCCTCCAACGACGCACGAGCCTGCGGATCTGCTGTGTTCAAAGTCATCTGAAGCCGATTCTTCCAATTTGGTTTCG
>CALGTP010000654.1 GCA_937902105.1 uncultured Actinomycetes bacterium | reverse complement strand
TAATTATCAGGTGCTCACTGATGCTTTAACTGCAGTGCGCGGGGGAGCAGTGTTGATTGGTTCGAACGATGACCCGACCTATCCAACACCTAATGGTCCTATCCCTGGTGGTGGGTCAATTCTGGCGGCAATAGAAAAAGCATCCGGAGTTACGCCGACGGTGACTGGAAAACCATACGAACCGATGGCACTCCTTGTTCGAGAATTGTGTGGCGATGTATTGCCTGAAGAGATGGTGATGATTGGCGACAGATCAGATACCGACGGCGGTTTCGCTAGAACAATGGGAGCACGGTTCGCAATGGTCCTCAGCGGAGTCATGTCGTCTGCTGATGGCAGTGATGCTGACATTGTGGCGCCTGATTTAGCGGGTGTAGCCGAAATCTTGCTTAGGGAGTGAACGGGTGAGCAGTACGCTCAAAGGGTGCGTATGCGACTTGATGCCGCCCTTGTTAAAAGGGGATTAGCAGAGAGCCGTTCCCACGCTGCTCGCATGATTGATGAACGCAACATCACGGTAGGTGGTGTGATTGCCGAGAAAACTTCTCGAATGGTTGCCCCCGATGAACCGATTGAAGTACTTGTGAAGCGCCGTTTCGTCAGTCGTGGTGGCGAGAAACTTGAACACGCTCTCGATGGTTTTGGTATCTCAGTTGAAAATAGGTCTGTGCTTGATGCCGGAGTTTCAACTGGTGGTTTTACCGATTGTGTTCTTCAACGCGGTGCACGTCGTGTATTCGCAGTTGATGTCGGACGAAATCAACTGCACGAACACATGAAGTCTGATCCACGAGTTGATTGGCGTGACGGAGTGAATGTCAGAGATTTGGCTGCTGACGCTTGTCCGTTTCCTTGTTCATTGGTTGTTGCAGATTTGTCGTTCATTTCTCTCACCAAGGTTCTGGGAGCTTTTTTCGCATCCGTGCGTTCTGAACCGGGGTTCGAGACCCCAGGAATGGTGCTACTGGTAAAGCCACAGTTTGAGGCCGGTCGCGTAGAGGTGTCTCGGGGTAAAGGTGTCATCACAGACCCCAGTATCCATAAAGAGGCCTGTGACACGGTTCGTGATGCTGTTCTTCAGTTGGGTGGAAGCGTTGTAGGGGTCATTGAGTCACCCATTAAAGGCGCTGAAGGCAACACGGAATTCTTAATGTACGTGGAATGCCCCACCCGTTCCGTAAGTTGTGAGTCATGAGTCGCCTCGGATTAGCCGTACATCGTTTCCGTCCCGACGCACTGGAAGTGGCTGGTCGGGTTATTGGCTGGGCCAGTGCCAACGGGTACGAGGTAGTTGCTGATGAGTCAGACCTAGCGTCCTTGCGCTCAACCTCTGTCACTAGTGGTGACGTTGGTGATGTCGATGTGTTGGTGTCTATCGGCGGCGATGGCACCATGCTTCGGTCTGTTCATGTATTGAATGGTCGAGTAGTTCCGTTAATCGGAGTCAACTTGGGGCAGCTTGGTTATCTAGCTGTGGTCGAAGATGACGAAGTCATTGAGGCGCTCGATATTTGGCATAACGGTAAAGAGGGATCTGATTACCACTATGACGACCGCATGTTGTTAGAGGTGTCTATGTGGGCAAAAGGGGCCAG
>CALGTP010000653.1 GCA_937902105.1 uncultured Actinomycetes bacterium | reverse complement strand
GAGGGAGCAGGTCCACGGCTATGAGGACCGCGAACTTTTTCCCTTCTCGGATAAGTTGTGCCACCTTGTGCGTGACCTTTTCCGCGAACGGTGCCGTAATGAGGAAGTCGAAGTCTTCCTTATTATCGGACCGAACGTTGGAGATAGGATTTTTAGGAACCCGCCACCGCTGGACTATTCTAGTGGCGAGGTGGGTATCCTTTTCTGCCGTGACTCGAATGCTGTGCGCTTTTCTGATCGAGTCAGGAAGGCGCTGCAACAATTCGGTCAAGAGGGCTGGGAGTTCTAATCGATGGAACTGCTCCCCTCGAGGCATACGAGAGAGAGGATCCGCCAATCCCCTGTATGGTCCAGGACCCAGATACTGTCCGGCCTTGTATAGGGTCTGTACGATCCCTGTCAAGTCGGAAGTCTCATGGATCCTCCATGTGGAGAGTCTCCCTTTATTGCTCAGGCTTCCGACATACGTGGACGGAGCGTGGTCCGTGTACACAGTAGTGCCGGCATCTAGAGCTTGGGTCTCTATGAGGTTGCGGAAATGCTCGAGACAGAGCAATCGCGCAAGTGCCTCTCGATAGAAGACCGGGAGCTCCTTCTCGAACTCTGTCCATGCCTTGCTGACCCATTCGACAACTCGTTTGGGCAGCTTGGACATGAGCATATGTCTGCCTTCGTCTTCAACGTCGGAGGGTTTGGGCTCGGCGTATTGATAAGCGCAAGCCCCCCACCCTTCGTTGCAGGCGTCGACTTCGATGAAGAGTCGCTTGGAAGAGTCTTTGTTCCAAAGAAACAGGGACTCGTCCAACATCATCGATTTGATTCGGTGAAACGCTATGTCGTAATCGGTTCCCGGCAGCCATTGCTTGGGAAACGGTTCCGTCACGCGTGTCAGCCTATGCAACGGAGAGGCCACTATGCCGTAGTAACGACAATATTGGCTCATCTGTTGCGTGCAACCTAAAAATGCCTTTAGCTCTGTCACGCTCCTTGGAGTAGACATGTTGCGTATAGGACATAGGTTTTCGTCTTTGGGCCGCGTTTGGTCTTTGGAGATAGTGTAATTGTGAAAGCTAATTTCACGCACTCCGAAGATCAATTTGCTGGCTTTGACTTGAATACCAGCTTTGTCGAAGCATTCTATGAGGGCTTTTAGTAGTTCGAAAAGCTCCTCAAGAGTGTCGGCACCAGCGGCAATATCGTCTGCGTACGAAGCAAAGCGATGTCGCCACTTGGCTGGCAAGTACGTGTCCATAGCTCGGTAGTATGCCGATTGCTGGACCGTGGATGCAGGTCTAGTTCCCATCGTGAGACGATCCCACGCGAAGATGCCTTCATGTGTTTGAAAGGCAGTCATTCGACGAGACTCGTCATCCAAGGGAATCGACCAGAACGCATTTGCCGCGTCCGCCTTGAGATAGAAGTTCCAGTGATGGAGTTTCTTAATCTCATTGGTGGCCAGCGGTAACGTACTTGGTGTCGGTTTGAGACACGCATTTATAAGCGCGTTCATCGTGACCCTGTACGAAGTGGGTTCTGACGTTTTGGGAGCCCCTGGATCCCGCTTGGGGACGATCACTAGGCGCGATAAGCACCTTGGATTGTCGCAATTGGAGACAACAGGAGTGCTGCGACAGAAGTGTTCTAGAACCTTCTGTGTGGCAGGTTTCCCATGATAATACGAGGCCTTAATCGTCGGCAATGGCCGGGGATTTGGGCCCTTCGTATACTCGTCACGCAGCTCGAAACGATAGGGTTTGTTTAAGAACTCCGTCATTATTCGAGGTGCGCCGTTCTGAGTGGGGAAGACGCGTTCACTCCCAACGAATTGCTGAAGATATTTCTTCACCGATTCTTTGAGAGTGTCTGAAACATCCTTGCCATATGTCACAGAGTCTAAGTGCCATTTACTGACAGTTACTCCATTGACTGTAGTGAGGTCAAGGTTGGATTCCCCAGATCCTTCAATGCCTTGCTGATTAACAATGGCTTGAAGTTGGAGCTCCGTCATACAACATCGATACACTTCTGAATCGAGGTCGTGTGACGTGTCTTTAAGTGCTGCCCACGATGGGAGTGCGCTCCTCGGGGTTACACTTCCCACGTGGGCCGGCGACCGTCATTGGATTCGAGCAGAGGCCGAGGCCTCCACTGAGTCTCGCGACATGTCGTGGGCTAGTGGGGCTTTGAGGGCTTCTTCTTGGATGCTCAATGATGAGAGGAGACTCTCATATTCATTGAGTGCCATGAAGCTGGTGACCGTGGGAGAACAGGCGCATGAACAGAGTCCTGATCTTCCCTGATCGTTTTCAAGTTCTGTCGCGTTGTCAACCATGTCTTTGGCGATGACGAGATCGTCTTCGTACCAGGACAAGAGGTTGCGCTGCATTAGGTCGGTGATCTTTGAGAAGTAACTCCGAAGACCATCCGATACCCGAATGCTGCGCTTGAGTGCGAGCGGTTTGCCTTCAAGAGACGCTTGGGCATGGTGAAGAATATCAATCTTCTCCGAGACCAAGGTCGTCATTGAGGTGAGGAAGAAAGGCTGATCCCCTTTACCCATTCGAGAGGGCGGAGTGTCGTAAGCATATGCGAGACGAACGTTGACGTTTCCGTCTGCGTCCTTCACGTAATCCTTTCCGACATCCCGATACCAATCGGTGGTGGACTCGAGACAGGACATCCTAATGGGATGCATGCCATACCGTGCAGCGGGTTTGATGTCGTGAAGGTATTGCCTTTGCACGAGGTCGAACGCGCCACAACTGTCGAGATGATCCGTTATGGTTACCCATTTGTCGGGGTCCATTGGATCTTTGACTTCACGGTACGCCTTACAAATTGCACCTCGGACCTTCGTGGAGGGTTCCTCGGTGGGATTGTGAAGCGTCCAGAAGAGCTCGCTGTTGGTGTTGATGCCATGAGTGGGCTCTTCACCGCCAGCTCGATTTGGAGCGGGTTTTTTGTATCCTTCTTTATGACGCAGGAAGAACCTTGAGTCAGAGAGAGGAGGCAGGAAGAATGTATCCAGAGGAAGTTCGTCTTCTGAATTGTGTTCTTCGCTGCCTTGCGTTTCTTGCTCCACTTCCTCGCCCCCTGATGGAGAAGACTCGT
>CALGTP010000652.1 GCA_937902105.1 uncultured Actinomycetes bacterium | reverse complement strand
AACCACGTTCTTGCATGTACGTCTTGCACGCACCTTCAAGAAAGCTCTTCATGTGGGTCGTCATAGTAACTGTGCCATCCTTACCATATGTGAATTCGTGATATACGCCCAGATATCGGTCAAGGGGACAAGGTGGGTCTTTGAATTTGATCTCTTCAGCGATCTCCTTCCACAGCTTGGCCTCCTCGGACTCTAGAGCATACAAGATGAAGTCATCAACGTAAACGGTGACTGAGACATCTCTAACTGGGTGATAAAATACACCAGGTGAGCTAGCAAGCGGCATGTAGCCAAGCTTGTTCATAACCTTGTGCATCTTTTTGTCCCAAAGTGGCCCCGATTCGGGGTGACCATATAGCGACTTCTTGAGCACACAGACCGGATCGACATATTTGCAGGAGCCATCGCTATTGAACCAATGTGCCGGCCACCATGCTCGTGGCAGACGGACAAAGGTCTGAGGCCTGCCCGGTGTGTCAATGTCTGATTGTATGTATGCCTGTTCAGCATCACGCAGGGTGCCCCGGTGCCCTTTCAAGGCGGCGGCGGCATTTGCGGTGCGAGCATTACACATGTTGCTCGGCGTGGCTCCAACCTCTTGGAAGAGCTCATGCGCCGGTCGCCCGTCCCCAGTAGATATAAAAGAGCCCTGAAACACGCATCTGGCCTTCATTGGACACAGCGCATCGTCAATGTTCTCGTTTTCTTCTACTAACTCGGCATTCTTCTGTCCCATGATCGGAAAAACCGTGCCGCACATAGGAGCCTTACCGTTCCTACGAGTATGTCTTGCCTTAGACCACTCCATAGGATTCTTCTCATCCCACACCCCGTTGCCGTTGTCAACAGCGCGCAATCTGGCTAGCTCGCTATCGAGTGCCTTCTTGCAAGCTGGACTCTTAAACTCCGCGGTGTTGGCTGGAATAATCCTAGTGACTAAGCCAAGCAAACTGTATGGACTCGGATTGGACTTCTCTCTGTGCTTGCTCAAACTGTTACTATCTGATGTCATAGCCAAAAGGTCAGTGAAAGGATCCGGTACGTAGTACTCATTGCTCGACACATGCCCTTCCGTAGATACAGCTGCAGCACAGTGCGTCTTAGGAACAAGCATGTTTGTCACAGCGGATTCAATTACAACTTTGGCCATTTCATCTGTGTAGTCTTCAGAATTGCGGGCATCTTTTCCAGAACAAGGGCAGTGTTTTACCTTACCACAGCTGCAACGGTATTCAGAGAGTGACTGATAAATGGCATTGTTAGTAGTTTGAATCAACCAGGGCTTCTTAACAAGCTGGCCATTTGATCCCACTAATCCCAAAGCACATCCATCACATCTACAACTCATAAACCCATGCTTCTCGAAAAACAACTTCAAACGTTCGACTTCCCAACCAACGCAATTTGCGGGCCATTCGAAAGAACATGAACCACCACTGCCCAAAACGAGCTCAGCAATGTCAATGAAGCTATCTATCAAGAGGTCAGACTCAGCTCTTAGCTTGCTAACATAGGCCTTGAATTTGCGACCGAATTTCCACGAATTGAACTCATTCCATTTCGACCAAGGTTTACAAGGAATCGACGACCACAAGTTGACAACCAGCCCCCTATCTATAGCATCACTTACTACATTATGAGCTTTGAGTCTACCATTAACTGTGGCAAGATCTGAAAAATCCTTTGACAACCGAATGTGTTCAATGTCCCGTTTAGCACTTTCAACACCAAGACGACTATCATTACCACAAGCATGTTCAACAAAACATATGGACTCACTTGCGGATTTAATGTCAAACTTACTGAAACGTGCAAACGTGTATTGCGATTCTGTCTGTGGCAGTTCGCTGTTGCTGTTGCGGACTGCTGCCAAAAGGGTCAGCGCTTCGTGGTACGACTGTACAGTCGCATCTGCCTTCTGTCTGGCAGTGGCTATGGTGATTCCAGGGGCAACAGCATCATCGGCCTGTTCAGCCGCTTGTGCTGCACTGAGAAGTTGTCTAACTTCATCTGCCTCCTGGGCTATATCTTTGGCGGCCTGTTTTTGGCCGGAGGGTCCCAAATTGGACCAAACTTGACTAGGGATAACCGTTGGCCTAAGTGTTCCATGGTACTTCCTAGTGTTTTTATTTTCTAAGTCTATGCCTCCGCCTACGCTCGTAAGTGCACTCAGCCTTGCAGCCAACTTCATTGACTCTGAAATCATTGGTGGCTGTGGCTGGGGCATGACATCTGGCAACTCTGCCTCGGATAGAACATTTGCAGCAGTGCTGCCGGCAGGCATGACGACAAGCTGGGAGATCCCCTCTTGAACATCATCCTCTTCTGTATCAAAAAGCGCAAACACCTCAACGTCTTCAGCATCCACATCCAAAACGCGCGACCGGCGAGGGAAGTGAATGTACGTCTTCGCATCTGGGTTCGTCAACGACAGTACGGCGTTCTCAAAGTCTTTGGCGGTCACGACAGGGTTTGCTCGCGAAAAGTCCAAAGCTTGCTGCATGTACCTGAGTCTCCTCACGGGGAAGATCAGGTCAGAAGGAAATTTGACGTCTGAGCTCCGTACAAGCTTGAGCGGCGCATCTGCTCGGAGAAAGAACTCCAAATCTACACAGTAGTAGCTGTCCATGGTGAACGAATACTCATGGTATCCGATGAAGATCGCTTCCCGACCACGCGGCAGCGGCTTGTCTTCACTGGTCAAAAGGGTCTTCGCAGGAACGTACGTACAAAGGGATCCAAACGGCTTCGCATCGACAGCGCAGCCACAACCTGGGTGAAGCAACTTGTACGGCGTTTTGAGCTCAAGCTCGGCGTTTCCGTACGCAAGGTTGAACAACTGACCCCACGCCTTCGCAGCGAATGGCGCCCACTCTGGTCCGAGACCAGCGGCGCCCAAGCAACACTTCACTCCGTCGCTAACAAGAAGCACATCTCTCTCGGAAATGTTTGACTGCGGCCTTCGAGGGATAGACGTTGGATGCGGTATGTTCATAATTTCGCATGCCTTGGCGAGCTCGGCTCCGCCATCGCTAAACATCGTAATCGCTTTGCGGTGCCCGATTGCCCGCTGCATGAGTCTGGCCGTGCTGTCTGCAGACCGCGTCTT
>CALGTP010000651.1 GCA_937902105.1 uncultured Actinomycetes bacterium | reverse complement strand
GAATACCACGAATTGCTTCCTTCGCACCTCTTGCAAAAGAGCTACGGACTGTTGTACGGGAGAGCGCCCAAATCGGTGGAACACCAATTACGTTTGGCGGACGAAGAGCCGTGTTTCGATTGTGATGTCCCTGGGTGCAGCAACGGGTTCAACCCCTCGGCGGTCACGACTCGACAGTCGCTGTGGTTAACAGGGCAGTTGGGCCTGTACGCTGTGCGGGAGATTCAGGCCGGGGAGTATGTGGCGTCGTTTGGGAAACTTCGGCGTTGCGAGGCGCTGGGGGCGGACTCTAGCCGCCAGCGTTTTGAAGTTAGGGGCAAACATGGCACGGTGTACCTGAAATGGCTTCGGTCCGACGCACACAACCTTGGGCAGTTTGCTAACACCACGTGCTGTGCCACTCACTTGAATGCGAAAATTGTGTACAATGGCTTGGTGGGTGGAAATGGCCAAGCCTGGGTACAGGTGACAAAGAAGGTCCACCGCGGTGCGGAGGTTCTGGTCCATTATGGCGGGGGTTTTTTCAGCAGGCTCGATGAGTGTCGCTGCTGTGCTTGTGCCGGGTCTTGCCACGGGTCGGTAGCGCAGCCCCCCCCCCCCTTCTCCCTACCATGATGGGGGCGGAGGGGGTGGAGGGAGGAATGGATGAGGAGGGGACAACGTGGTGGGAAGATGGAGTTAGCGCGTTGCTAACTGATTCGGACAACGAAGATGAGGATTGGGCGTTGGAGGGTTTGGACACCGAGCTCACAGGCTGGCCCAGACTAGACACCCCGGCACTACTGTCTCGGGCAGCGGCGAGGCGCTGCGCTGAAGACAGAGAGGAGGCGCCTCCACACCCTCCGGAGGCTGTGCACAGTGGCTTGGTGAGGCCTACAGACTACAGCCTGTTGGAAGCTCGACCCATAGGGTTTGCGATCCCAACTGCTACCCCTGGGGTTGCTCCCGACCGGCGAGACCCAGATCGTTGGCTGTACAGGAGATGGCTAGCTTTGGAAGACGCTGGATCGTCGGTGGTGGTAGCGGCAGACGCTTGGAGTTTTTCAGCTCAAAAAGCAGGAGGGCCGCGGAAGTACCATGTCACCAAACGTTTTCGAGCCTTCCAGTCCATGCGCGAATTCTATTCGGATTACTTGATACAGAGTGCGCACCGCAATTTCTACGAGCTGATCCCGCCTCGTACCCCTGTGAAGTTGTACCTGGACTTGGAATGGATCTCGACACAGCCCGAGGACGGGAGAATTGGGTCGCTCATTCAGACGGTGTCTGCTGAGATAGACTCATGGTGGCCTGGGCTGGGAGAGGGGTGGAAAGACTCGGTGTGGATCCTCAAGGGCGGGCGTTGGAAGGATGGTGGCTATAAAAACTCATATCATGTGGTCTATGAGGCGTTGGTGTTTGAGTCGAATACTGGGGTGATGAAACGTTTCGTCCAGCATCTGACTAAACTTGCACCCCTCAAAATCCGAGCGATTAATGGGACAGAAGTTTCTGTTGTTGACCCTAAACCGTACAGCAAGTGGCAAGCTTATCGTCTGCCCCTCTGCTGGAAGCTGGATGATCACTCGTGCACGGAACTACGCTTTGTAGACCGACAATGCACCCTAGCGTCCTTGCTAGCTGCCACGGCTTCGTACGTGCCAGCCGGGATGCAACCTAATATTGCAAATGATCCGTCAGACGATGTCTTGGAAGTGGGTTGGGATGTTGATGAAATTCTTCGGGCATTGCAGCTGGATGGTGGGCACCCTAGTTTAGCCAGGTTATCGACAGGTTCAGTCACCGTGCGCTTCTCTGGTTGCTGGAGCTGTCCTGCTAGTCGGTGTCGACATGATGACGGCACCCTGCTACTCGAGAGGACACCGAAAGGGGTGGAAGCCAAGTGTTCCCACGCATGTGAGACAATTTTCATCCCTGGACATGCACTCGAGGAACGTGACTGCTCGGTACGGCAGCAGGCACACAGCTCGCCGGTCCTCCCTTGCAGATTGTTCTGGGAGGAAGAGCAGACCGAAGAGAGCAGGCTGGTGAGGGCAGTGGTGGAACTAGGCTGGTTGTCAGAGTCAGCGGTGCAAGCTTTGTTTGATGAGAGCTTCTGGCAACACACAGTAATTCAGGATGGCGTCGATGTGCAAGCCATTTTTACTAAGGGTGCGCAGTCAGGGGTACCGCTCCCTGACGCCGACAGATTCTTTCTATACGGTGCACGCAAGGACACATCTCCGTCTTTCGTGGTCGAGATCTGTGTCTCGTCTCGCTCCATCTACTCCTTTGCGTCGACAGGAAGTTTTCATGTGGGTGCGCGGATTGTAGACTGGCTTGACCAGGGCAATTCATCGCAGCCTTGGACCCGGCAGGCGATTGGGAAACCACTCTGCTATGACCCCCGCAACTATGACCTTCTCACGTGGGCCAACCTTCGACGACGTGACTGGGGTCTGGCGCTGTTGGATGGGCGGCATGTTGGGGTGTGCCGGGCTGAAGCTGCCATCCTCTTGGCGAAACGCTGGGTGCGCACCACGGATGATGACAGCGGTTCTGATCTCCGCAGGTGGATGAGCGACGTCAGTGAGACTTTCTCGGGCATCGAAGATCCCTCTCTGCAGACGGATCGGACGTGGGTTATGACGGGCCAAAAGATTCAGCCCCAACGGTCGTCTGCCACAGTTGGATCGATCTTGCGAAAGCTTTCACAGTCCTCGTGTCGACCGCCAGCTAAGACTGGAGAATCGGCGCCCCGCCGTGACACCGTTGTGCGGCCTCTCCCGGATCCGGTCATTGATGGCTTAACGTTCACAACAGCGGCTGAGGAAGGCACCGTGACGCGGACTCTGGCGGGAAATACTGACACCCCTTTCCAGGTAGTTTCGCAAAACTTGGGACCCCTTGGCATCCAGTCTTCTTGGTCCACGGTGGAAGGTCTCTTGGCGAAGGAGCCCGCCGTAGCTTTCTTCCAAGATTGCAGAGTACGTTCGAAAGCCGTGCCTGCACTGAAACAGCAGCTGTCTGACAAATTCCCAGGGTATTACAATTTCGTAACAACGCAGCGGGCTTCCAAGGGTGCGGGAAGGCTTGCGTACCCGGTAGCGATGGTAACCCTGATCATGCGCATGGACCAGCCGCCGAGGTTATGTTCTGGTGCGGAGGTTCAGTGGGTGCAGCCGACAGAGTTGGACGGGAGACTACAGATTATTCGCATGGTGACGTCAGATGGCAGTGTCTGGGTTGTTTGTAATGTGTATAATTTTACTGCTGGTAATGCCGCCGGTCAGTCTCTGCTGCTGGACGGTTTGTGTCAGGCATGTGGTGCCTTACTGTCGAGGGACAAGGTGTTTCTAATTTTGGGCGGCGATTGGAATGCGACGGAGCACACAGGGTTACGACAAGGCTATTGCTTGGTAGACGGGCAACTCCATCCAGACATTGTAGCGGCAGATGCGAAACTGCGCAGGTTTTTGGGCAGGATTCGAGCTACGGGCAGAGCCTGCCACGGCGTATTTCGAGGTGAGGGGCACACTCGACGAGCACATGAACGCAAGGCACGGCTGGATGATGTATATTTAGTATCTCTGACACCATCCCCATATACTATTGACTGTCTATGGGGGACAGTTGGCCATGACCACGCAGCGGTTGTGGCTCAATTTCGGGCGACTGACCCAGGATTTCGACGCCAAGCGTCAGCGTTACGAGTGGAGTGTTTGGACAAGCGTGCATGGGAATCCAACCTGCTAACCTGGCAAAAGCGGGTCAGCGATTGTCTGGCGCTGGCGGATTCAGGGAGCGTTCAGGAGGATGTATTCGAGAAGCTGCAGCAAGGAGTCCAGGTAGCATGGGACCTGGCTCCAAAAAGGGTCGTACGGCGATGCCTTGTGGAAAGACGCCCGCGATCCCTTCTTCAGGCGGAGTCTCGTCACAACCTCTTGAGCCGCGCCCAGGACGAGTTGAAGGAGGAGAGCTGGGAACACCGGAATTGGAACTTGCGGAAGGCCATTCGCAAAGGCTTTCTGCCACATGATGACAGTAATGGACAGAAGGTGCTGCATGTTCCGATCGCAACATGGCACTTGCGCTTAGCAGACGCTTTGCTGGACAGCGCCTCAACGCTGAAGGCGGAGCGCACAGCGTTCAGAACGAACAAACTTGTCAAGTTCAAGACCAGGAGCCGTGCACGCATGACTCGACCTCGGTCCGGAGAAATAAAGAAGCTGATGGGGAAGCAAAGTACTGTTTCCCAACCCCCCATCCGCCATGCGAAGGCCGTCAGTCTGCGCCACCCGAATGGAGTGACTGCCCACCTTACGCCGGCGCAGGAGGCCCATTGGTTTAACTCGATGGGCCTCCCTCTTCCGACAGGAGAGGCTGGATACTCGGTGTCGAGAGGACTTGGTCGGTGGGAAATCAGCCGCTCGCCCTCCGTCGTAACAATTCGTGTGAGCCCGCTCACCGAGGTCTTTCAGGTCTTGCAGAGTCTGCCAAGCGACATGCTCAGCTGCACACTCATTCAAGACGAAAGACTGGAGATGCTGCATCCTACCGACTCTAGAGCGCATGAAGAGACGTTCTTCTGTTGGAACGCCACAGCAGCCGGTTCAGCATGCCCGGCATGTCATGCCACGACCCTGTTCCCCATCACCAGAGAGGACGAGAACCGTGCCATAGTCCACTTTTGCAAAACATGTTATCGTTGCCACGACAGTCTTCCCGAACCCCCAGAAGCTGAATGGCCGTTTGAACCTGAAGTCTTCACGCGAAATGTGCTGACAGCGGGACCGGTGTTCAAGGGCGCCTTAGCGTGGGACGAGTTCCAGGTCTTGATTCATACTCGCCCGCCGGACAAGGCCCCCTTCGAGGACATGATGACTTATGAGATCTGGAAAGCAGCACCAGAGGTGCTTCAGCGCCGGCTGTTCGATGCACTGAATGCAGCTTTGGAAGGGCAACAGTTGCCAGATGACTGGTTGGAAGCCAACATCCGCTTGCTGGCGAAGAAAGAAGGCTATGAGCACCTGTTGGAGTTTCTGCGTCCGGTCTGCCTCCTGCCTACGAAAACCAAGTTATACACATCGGTCATCACTCATCGTCTAAGCTCGGCATTGGAAGGTCAAGGAGCATTCCATCCCGCGCAAGAGGGAAATCGCCAACGCCGCAATACGCGGCGGCAGTGCCTCCGGTTGGAAGCAGTAAAGAGCCTCTCCAAACGGCAAGGAAAAACCCTCTACGTTGCATACTTAGATTTCCGGAATTACTTCAACGCGTTGCCAATCGACAAGATGCTCCTCCTGTTGAGGAAATTAGGAGTGCCGGAAGATGAGGTTGTGATACTCAAACAGTATTACCAGCATGCTACCTTCTCAGTCAAGAGCGATGACGGCAGGAAATCGGCGAAAATTCCATTGAAGCGTGGTGTCAAACAAGGGGACCCTCTCAGCCCACTGCTGGCTGCTGTAGTGGCGGAGGTGTTCTCGAGGCGTCTTGACTTCCAAGGCCTCGGCATCCCTGTGGAGGAAGACGAAGACTTGATGTGGCAGATCTCACATCTTTTCTTCGTAGATGATTTGGCCCTTCTGGCATGGAGCCCGGAAACCATGCAACGATACCTCAAAGTGGTTGAAGAATTGTGCACGTGGTTGGACGTGGAAGTTAACTTGGAGAAAACGGAAATAGCTGCGTTTGATTATAAGCGGGGAGTGGAGGTGAGCACGCGGCGCTTGCTCATTGATGGGCAACCCCTTAAGCGCCTTGCTCCGGACGCGGCTTTTAAGTATCTGGGCATTCGCTTGGTTTTGACAGGCACTGCGTGGCAAGAGAAGGAGCAAGTCCTCCAGGCTACTCGTGATGCCGCTCACCAGTTTCGAAATCATCCGTACTCTCCGTCGCAGGTCCATTGGCTGGTTGAATCCACTGTCATATCGCTATTTCGATACTCGTCGCCATTCGTGGATTGGACGCCCGAAGAGTTGGAAGCGGTTACTAAAGAATGGGTAACGGCCTATCGCTTCGCGCACCATCTCCCACCGTCCACGCCGGAATCTCATTTTCGTGCAAGCAAAGACCGGGGAGGTTAGGGAGTTCTGGATGCGGTCGCAGTCATGAGTCGGGAATGCATGAGCGTCCTGCAGCAGGGCACAGTCTTGAAGGATGATCTACCCACTCTACTACGCGGCATGGCTCATGATGCGTTTCTGGTGCAGGGATGCACATCATGGGACGAATACAGCGTGGAGCTCCAACTGTCTGTGACCCCAACGACTCCGCTTAATTCTATTTTCAGCAAGCTGGCCTGGGCGTCGCAGGAACTGGACTCGGCCATTGACTGGTCACTACTCACAGGATTCGCTGGAGGACCGGGCCTCATGTCCCTCTCTCATCGACTGCGGAGCAAGGATCGGGACGAAGAGGGTTCAGCGTGGGTAAGATTATTGCGCAGTATGGTGGCCTTGGGGTTGACGGAGGCCGGCATGGTCGTGTTTGGCAATGAAATCCGTCTACCAGCCGCCTTCAACGGTGCGGGGGGAAGCGACTCTGCTGCGAGGGAGTTGGCTGCAGTTTTGAGAAAGGAGTTGGTATGGACACCTGGGGGGGAGGGGGGAGGACGTGCAGGTGAAGCTCTCATCCTGGAGGGAGATTGCGCGGAGGCCCTTTTGGGAGGTCGCGTTCGATGGCCAGTGACTACAGACACTTTCCGTGAGGGGGTAGTGTTCAACTACGATCCAGAGGTGAATCTTTACGAAGTGCAGCTTCTGGATGGTGAGTCTATGGTAGTCTCTTTTGAACAGCTGTCAAGAAATTGGGATTTCCGCCACAGGCCTGACCCCGTCGCGTGGCAAGAACTCGGGGTCACGGTCGCCGAGTCGATTGAGCACATTGCAACGCACAGAGTAGTCAGTAACCGTCGGCACCACCCCAATCCCCTGCCGCACCTACAAGTGAGCCGAGAATGGGTGCTCCAGGAGATCGAGTATGAGTGTCAGCTACATAATGGATACGATAATCGAGCACGGCATTTAGCTGGCCTGAGTGGCACTCGTAATGAAAAGGCTCTTGCAGCACACCTTTGTGGTATCCGCAAAGCCTGTTGGTTTTATCGAGAGCTCTGGCCTGACTGGCCCTGTGCACGCAACGGGTGGTGGGTGGTTTTTACGGGCTGGGAGGTAGTGCATAAGGAGGTAACCGTGCACTACACCACCCTTGACCCCGCAACCGAACACCGATCTGGATCCATCACAGTAGAGGAGGCCAGAATCATCATTCACCACATTGGCCAACGTGCAGTTTATGACTGGATGTCTGAAAGGGAACTTGGTCAAGATCCGAGCCCAGAAGTACCGTATCACAGTGCACTGCAAACTTACTGGGCTGTATCAAATACAGGGCTGCCAGAAGAAGTTGCTGCTCGCTGTGCGGCCCATGCAGACCTTGTCGAGGCCAGGCCCAGCACTCCCTTTTGGGCTCCGCGACAGGGAGGGCACCCCCTTGATGGCATGGCCGCGGTCCGGTTGCAGGTGGAGTGGGAATACGACAAAGTTCACACTAAACATACCGCGTCGGGGACCATTTTGACTAAAGGTAGCCGAGCCGCTATCCAAGTCGCGGTAGCGAACCAGGCCCAACCTACCGCTGTCAGGCCCACGTTGCGGAGAGCTGGGCCTCGCTCTAAACCTGCCCAATCTTTTCCGCTTGAGGCCGCCAGGGTACAGCTGTTGGCGAGGCGCTCTGATGATGTCGTAAAAGTGTGGAAGGCCCAATGGGAAGCGCAAGTATCTTGGGAGGCCGCAGGTGGGCGCACCTTGTCGTGGGCGATTTGGGAGCACCTCCGACACCATGGAGACCTCCAGACACTACTAACCCCCCAGCTCTTGACAGCGTACCCAGCGTTCGAGGTGCTTGATGAGTTATGCTGGCCCCAAGCAAAGTCGGCGGTAGTGGCACTGTCTGACATGGGCGAGCGCCTGGACAAGGCGTGGGAGGTGCTCATTACCCTCGAACGATGGGCGGTGATTGTGAGTAGCAAGGATGTCTCCCAAGAGCAGAAGGCTTGGCTTAAGACCAATGGCTCACTGTGGGAAGAGTTCACCTCCAAAGATGCGGTCGTCTACAAGAAAGGATGGTGGCAGTCGGGTGAGCGGTGTTTAGCTAAACCTAAGTGTAAACTTCAGATTTGGGTGTCCACGGGCTTAGCCATACCGAGTCTGAAAAGCGATGGGCACTTGACCCCAGGGGCACTCGTCTGGGTCCCGCCGGTTGCACCATACCACGAAGATTTAGTCGCTTACCTGGCACACCAGCCCAGTGCTCGATATGCGGGCGTCAACCATACTGTGGCCGCATCTGATGGATCTCTTCGGAAGGTAGATGGAGTACGACTTATGGGCGCAGCGGCAGCCTATGGTGACAGCAATGAGGTTTTGGCGGTACGGATTGGAGGCGCCTGCTCCAGTACCAGAACTGAATTGGTAGGCATTCTTTTAACAATTGAAAGCGCGCCGCCGGATCGAGAGTTATGGATTTTAGTTGATAGCTCCAGCGCCATTTCAAGACTCAGTTGGTTTCGGCGAGAGACTTTTCGACCCCCTGGGCACAGGGTCAAAGATGCAGATGTTGTCTATGACATCCTCAATGCCCTTCATGGTCGGATGGCACTGGTCAAGCTGATTAAAGTCAATGGCCATATGGGAGACCCATTACACAGTGCTGCGGATGAGGCGGCAGTGCAGGTTACGCAGAATGCGGAGGCAGAAATCAGATATGCCGGACCTCCACCTGCTGCGCCTCAAGTTCGCTGCCCGGACGGTAAGGTTAAGCCCTGGCCGTCGTCTGTGGTTCGAGCCTGGAACGCTCAAGCATCAGTGAGATACTGGCGCCACAGAGAAGCTGTTCATGGCTGTTCTGCCACCGGGTTTTTAGGTGTGCAAGGTGTGGGTAGACGATATCTTGGAGCAGCTTTGCGGGATGTGTATGACTGGGCCATTCGAGACTGGATTCGACTAGTCAACCCCATCTTGTTGCCTACCCTGGATTCCAAGGTTAAATGGAAGATTGCAGTTGATGCCACCTGCACCCTCCCTCAGTGCCAGGGAGGGGCGCAGACGATGGTTCACATTCAGCTACAATGCTTAAATGAGGAGGTGAAGAACACGAGGCAAGCTGCTCATGATCGTGTAGTAGAGGTCCTCCAGCGAGCAGTAACCAAACACCTTGCGGTGGACATGCGGGCAGCATGGGCGCCCATGACTGTTTCTTCTTTCTGGCCGGAGGGAGTGTGGCCATTGCGGATCGGTCGCCTGCAACCGGACGGACTAGTCGAAGACACAGCACGTAAGATCATCTGGGTGCTCGAAGTAGCGCGCACTATGGATTCCGCCGAGTCGTTTGACGGCCCACGATCAGCGGAGAAGCAGTTGAAATATGACGCCTTATGCCAGGAGATCAAACGCCGGCACCCGGAGTTCACCGTCCTTTTCTGTGAGTTTGTGATTGGGATTCGGGGCTCTCTACCAGCAGCGCGATGGGCCATGCATTTGGCCAGATTAGGGCTGCCTGCTCGAGCGCAAAAGCAGGTGATGACGGACGCAATCCAAGCAACAATAGAAGGATCAGCCAGAGTTCTGACAGCCTGGAAACGGCAGTCGAAATAGCAGGGAGGAAGGATAGGTGAGGGGAGTAGGGGTGAAAAGCAAGATTATTCTGCAACAGAATCCCTTTCAAATTGGAGTGTGACACCCCCTTAAAGTAACGGATAACGGATCTGTCGAAGATTCTAGAAGCTTGTCGAACTTCCATCATGCTGCGTGAATGCGTGATGAGTCGGCCAAAGCCGGGCGACGGTGTGAGCGGTGATGCGGTGACAGTTGGTGCGGGTGTTGAGGGCGGTGAGGTGTTTGGTGGGCAGGTTGAAGGAGGGCGGGGGATGGCAAGGCCTGGGGATGGCAATGTTGGGACAGGGTCGATTGAACAAGTCTCTCGGGTCAAAGGACGTGGCGTGGAGGGTGGGCGCGGGAAGGCGGGTGGAGGGCGGGGGTCGGGGCGATACGAGTTGGAGGGCTCGTCGCGGGGCAGGGAACCACCCATAGCGGAGTAGAGGAACTCGGGGGTGGCTTTGTCAGCAGCAGCCTTGAGCGAAGTAGCAGGGCAGTGATGATGGAGGAGCATAGTGCTCTTGCGTCTTTTTGTGTTTATATGTTTTTGGTTAGGTTGGAAGTTGGGTTGTTAAGTGGGAAGCACGCAGGCTGGCGCCGGACCCCCCCTGAGCAACAGCTGTGAGAATAGCCATGGATAATCTGTTAGGACTTGGTTGCACTAGTATAGAACGTAGAGGACTGCTGGCCCTTCACAGGGCCCTCCCCATAGCAGCTTGGACTGCAGCCTGAGGGCACTTACTAGGTGGGTCTATTGCCCAGCCTCGTTGAATTAAGTTTCAATAAAAACTACTACTACTAGGCAGTCGCACAGCTGTTGTGGATGTCACGGAGCCCCGAAGGAACTCAGCCCCGCGGCAGTGGTCAGATTCACCCATTAGAGACCCCC
>CALGTP010000650.1 GCA_937902105.1 uncultured Actinomycetes bacterium | reverse complement strand
ACCGTTCGCATTTTTTGGCCGTTCGTCAAAAGACACATTCAAGGACGCAAGCACGCAAGCATGCACGACGTCCTGCTTGTCATCGCCGACATGAAGCTGCGCGGCACCACTGCAGCCGATGGAAGGAAGGTGTGGTCGGCAATCGACTTCATCCAGCGTGCTGCCCACAAAACACATGAGGCTGCAGCGCAAGCGTTCCGCAGATGGACTCGGAACGGCTCGGAGCACTGCGCTTTCTTCAAGCAGAACATCGCCATGATGCACCTGCGCAGAAGCAACAACTCGGGCTACGCGACGCCGGGGCTCGACATCGACGGCCTGAGGCACCTCTTGAACCTTCTCGACAGCGAAGTATCAGTCGAGTTCCACGACGCGTGCCGTAACGCCTTCCTGCGAGTCAGAGCCGGCGATACAAGCATCATTGAGGAAGTTGTCGGTGATGCGGCGTTTTCTTGCCCGCGCGAGGACGTGCAGGATAGTATGGAGGAGGATGAAGGCAACACGCTGTCGCAGCAGCTCGGCGAAAGGTTGTCGCAGCAGGCCCTGCTGCAGGGCGCTGACGAGTTGATCGGAAAGCCAAAGGCTAATCTCGCTAACGACTTGGCTGACGTGCAGGTTGCGAAGGCGAAAGCCTCTGCGCAGCTTGAGCTCAACGTGCAGGCGCATCTTGCTAGTTTTGAAGTCAAGCTCAAGGAAAAGAACATCGCTGCGGCTGCGGAAAATACGGCGCTCAAAATCGCCAACGAGAAGTTGGCACTAGAAAACGAGAGGCTACACATCGAAGACCGTGCGGCGCTTGAAGCGCGCAAGCTTGACATTCAGCTCAACGAATTCAAGGAGTATTCGGCATTTGAGCTGCAGACGAAGCAGAAAATGCTGGCTGAGACCACCTCGATTGATCTTGCTCAGAAGAAGGTCAACAAAAAAGAGTGGGCGGCGCTTCAGCTCAGACTGGCTGAGGACGCGCAGATGCAGTCGAGGACGGCCAATCTCGAGAAGCTGCTTGTGCTCGAGGGCAAGAGAATCGAGTCCAACGCGACGCTGATTCAGCAGGAGCAGACCAGAATCGCCCTCAACGAGAGCATGATTGAGCAGGAGAAGCGTTGGCGTGCGATTCAGGCACACGAGAAGAGCTCTACTCGTGTACCGTCTTGAGCGTCTTGAGTGTCTTGAGCGTCTTGAGCGTTTGCGCACCGACGCCCAGGCCGCGCTCGCGTCGGCGTTGCGTGATTTGCAGCAACAGGTTCGAGAGCTGTGCGTCCCAGGCAGGCTGTGCCGCGCCGACGTGCCCGGCTATATTGTGCTGTTGCAGTTTCCTGTCTATGTGCAGAAAGGCGCGTGTTTTAGCGTGCCAGTAGTCAGCGTCGATTGCGAGGGCCGACGCGGATATTTTCCAGACGAGTGTCGCATAGTGGTCGTCGGTGTGTGTCCTCGTGCGCAGTTTCGTGTTGTAATAAAACATCTTTTGCTCAATGTCGGTCGGGTCGTAGCTTACCGGGCCGTTGTCTATGTCTGCTTGGGTTACGTGCAGACGCAGCTCGGCCGACGTCTCGCCGTGGTAGCCCTGCAAGCACGGTGTGCCTGCGAGATACAAGAAGTTATCGTACGCTTGCACGTGCGTTTTGGTGGCGTGTGGCGCACGGAACTTGAGGCACGAGTACACCGGCCGCATTGTTTCGACGGCTTCCTTTTGTAGCTGCATGTTCTGCTGGATGAGGATCTCGTCCTTTTCGTCGTGTGTGTCCTGACCGCTAATGGCAGAGCGGATGTCGCACAGGAAGATAATGTCGTCCTGCGCGTGTGTTTGCTTGAGTTGCTCTGCCAGTGCCACGTCAAACCATCGCCTCTCGAACGTGACGCGTCCTCTCGACGCCGGTGCCTGCATAAAAGTGCGCAGATCCGCACATACGTCGGCGCCGTCAAACATCCTCACGTAAATGCGGTCCTGCAGATTCGACGTGAGCAGCGCTTGTACAAGGGGAACCCAGTGGAAGCCGGGACTGGACCCTGCAACGATGACAACGATTTTTGCGTCTGTGTTATCGAGATGCGGCTTTGCCCTTGCGATTGCGAGCAAGTCGGCCAAGAAAAGCTTGTACTGTCCCACGTGCACGTTGCTTTTGTCGAGCACCTGCCGTTCTGCAAACCGTAGCTTCGCCCACGTCCTGGTTCCGACGAGCCGATCGAAGTTGATGAAATCGTTGAAGTCGTGCTCGTTCATCAGCTCGCGGTCTGTTATTTCGCCTGGCGCCATGCGCATGGTGTGTCAATGTTATATAGTCAATCCTCACGCGGTGCGCTGGCGTACCACGCGCTCAGGGCCGTCGCCACCGCGGTGGTCGAGTAGGTACGAGAACAGGTCGAACACGCTGTCGGCACAGTATATGTTTCCGTCCTCCTGGCACAGCAGGATGTGCTCATGCCACACAAGCCACGACCACTTGTGCTGCTTTGCAGCGGCGCTCGTGTGCTCCATCATGACCGGCACGTCCGGCAGGACCTGCATGAGCAACGGCAGGATGTGCACGCCCGCAACACCGTCGTCGCCGAGGAGCAGGTCGGCCATCGCCTTCTGCACAGGCCGTGTGTACGTCGGGAAAAGGTAGTACGCCACCTGCGAGACGTCGTGGAAGAGGCCGGCGAACTTGTTCTTGTACGCGACAATGCTGCCAGGCATGCAGTCCCGCGCGGTCGCCAGCTGGTAAAAGTCGTCGAGCGACGCCTCGTGGTGGAACTGCGTGAGGTCCGGTTTTGAAGACGCCGCGCCGACCGGCGTCGCGTGCAGCAGTGTCAGCACGAGTCGCATGAGCGTGTGCAGCACGTCGATGAGCTCGACGGCCGCGCCCGGCTTCACGATGTAGTAACCGTCGGCCTCGTGCTCGTAGTACTCTGACAGGCCGACCTGCTCGTCTGGCGGCACCGAGTCCCACAGGAAAATCGTGGCGAGCAGCGCGCCGACCCTGCTCATGAGCTTCAGGATGTAGTTGCTCACGTCGACCTTGCAGTCGTACCCGGTTAGGCGCTCGAACGTGAGCAGGCTTGCGTAGGACGTCTGCAGCGATGTCACGAGCTGCTTCATTTGCAGCCACGAGCACTCGCGCACGTCGATGCCGTTGGTGAGGAGCATGTGGAACTCACCGAGCTCGTTCTGCGCGCTGTACTGGCGGCTGTCGAGCGGGTCGTGCGTGTGGAACACGTAGCACAGGCCAAGGCCGAAGAGGTGCATGTCGCTGTACTTGCTCGCTTCGCAGACGACGGTGTCACTGTCGCAGCAGTTCACCCAGCTCAGAATGAGGCGCTTTGTGCTGTCGCGCGCATTCATCTCGTCGTTGCACGCCGCGTATAGTTCGCGCATCGGCAGCATGTCTCGCAGCGTAATGCGCCTAGCAACATAGGTATTTTAGTTTTTTTTAGAACGCAAAAATGGAATGCGGGCAAACTCGCGAACGATGGGACCCGCAACAATGTGAAACGGTGCTTTTTTAGACTTTCAAGCTTTTTTAGAATGCGGGTAAACTTACGCCGGTAAACTTATGCAGACTCGCCCAACTGCACGTAGCAGGTGTGCAGGGCTTTGACTTCTTTCGGGACAACGACGTAGTCCGTCACGAGCACAACGACGGCACAGTCGTCCAAAAACGCCATGAGGTCCTTGTTCTTGTTGTACACCTCGCAGTACTCACGGAACCAGGTAACATCCCACTCGTGATCGAGCGTATCCCATCGATTATGGACCCTTTGCGGCACCGCATGCATAAACAGTATCACGTCGAGAAAATCTTTCGCTCTATTGATCTTCGAGCTGTACATGCCTTTCACCAACAAGTCCCGCATGTCTTCAGGGTATGCGTCCATATCGGCACTGACTTTATCAATATCGTCCTGTGTGGTTATGTATTTATCGAGTCCCTTCAGGAAGATGTCGAGCAGCTCGAACAGCATGTCGCTGTAATCCATGAAAGAGAAGGGCACGATCGGTCTGTTTGTGAACTCGCCGTTTAAATGCTGATTCAGGGCTGTCTTGAACTTCGTCTCGATTTCGCAGCGCAGAGTCTTCCACAAATTGACTTTTCCGCTACTCCACGGAAAATTCACTCCCATGTTTGGTTTCCAAACTTCCCTTTCTGCGGCTGGGTTCAATCTAATCCACGTCTCTTGGTACTTCTCGAATCTCTCTTGCTCTGTCTGCAGACTCATGACCGGCGCCAAAAAGGCGAGAAGCCGATGCACCTGCTCTTTTTGCATCCTTGCACGTACTCGCTTGACAACACACATGTGTACAATGTGTTTCGTTTTAGTTTTCCCCGGGGAAAATCGTCCTGGTCCAGTTCACGTTGCGGATCGTGGCCCAATCGCAGTCGAGCAGGCCGTAGGTGTCGTTACGCAAGCTCGCAAACGGATATGAGCAACCATTCAGTGGCCAGTACGCGTAGTGCATGTCTGCTATGTACGTCATCAGCCAGCCCCACGCCACGCTCGTGTCGCCGACGACGGTGCCAAATTCGCCGACCCACACGGGAATGTCGCGCGAGTACCATCGGCGCATGTCCCACAGCACCGCCCAGTACGTCTGGTAAAAGATGCTCATCGCGGCCTGTGTCGCGGCCACGACAATGTTCCACATACACACGCACGTGACGAGCTTGCTCCAGCATACCACGTTCTCGTGCGTCTCGAGGACGAGCCAGGCCATCGCGACCACCAGCATCGCGATAATGCCAACACTTAACGGTGTGTGCGCGTCTTGCGCGATCGAGCTGCAGCCTGCCTGCTGAGCCTCTTGTATCCATGCGGCGCTGACAGCGACGAGATACACCGCCGGTAGCACTGCGCCGGCCAGCACGTATGAACACGAGGGCCGCGCGCTACTCGGCGGACAGCACAGAACCGGCGTAACGGTTTTGCCGACGTACGTGCAAGTGCGTCGCTGCTGATGACGCACATATAGCAGAATAGCAGCGTTCGCGGCCAGGAAAAGCAGGGACAGCCATAAGACAAGCACCCAGTCCACGCGCGTGAACCACCACGAGAATGTATACACGTGTGTAGTGAAGACATACTTGGAACGGTAGTTTTCCAGGTCCTGCATTGCGCGTAGATCGTACCCGCGTGCGAGACCCGATACGATTACGAGCATCTCCGGATTCGAGTCTCGAATCGCGGCGTCGGCCAATAATGTCGCGGCCTTCCAGTCTGAATCGATATTGTTTGTCACGCCCCACGTGATGACTATGCCGTCCTGGTCGTGGATTTCGTTTCGTATATCGATGCCGACGACGAGGCTATTGTTGATGTATCTGGCGGCGAGGACCGCCAGCGACGTGACCCACGACTGTGTCGGAAAGTCTGCAGTGTGCCACAGGCCCTGCGGCACGCGCTCGTTGCTGCCGACCCACCCTGCGAAGCTGTTGTGGTTGTTCAGAATGACCATGAGCCCTCTCCTTGTCAGCGCCTGCACTTGGCAGTCAAGGACCTGCAGCGCCGTAGACACGTTGCACTCGGATGTGTTTACAGAAGCCGTTGTCGAGGCAGGTGGCACTGGGTTGTTAAGCACCAGCTGCACGGACAGCGGGATGCGCACGCAATTGGCGCCGATAGATATGATGCTATCCGCGATGTCCCCGCACGACCGCTTATCCAGGCCGCCGGCCACAAATGTTTCCAAGTGCGCGCCGTACCAGTTGATGCAGCGCAGGCGCATAGGTATTTGTGTCGTTGCTGAGACGATAGCGCCGCTGGTGCTGTTCAGCCACGCGCGCACAACAGACAGAAGGACAAGCTGTAACAGCACAATGCACTGACCTCGTGCAGCCATTTCTTTTTTGGGGTATTTCATGCCATATGCCGAGGGTGTAAAAAAAATTGAAGCAGCACAGACGCTAAATGACGCGACCATGCAATTAATGCAAGACGGATACGAACAAACGTCATGGTCCTACACGTCCATAGCGATATTCGCAGCGTACTTCATCGTATCATCGACGATGCTGCTATTCAACAAGGCGTGCATGATTGTCCTGCCAGCGCCCTGCACCGTCACGCTTCTGCAAGTGTCGATGACTGCAATTCTGCTTGCCGTCGCGTGGTGTTGTTCCCTCGTCGATATCCAGGCGGTCAGTCGCG
>CALGTP010000649.1 GCA_937902105.1 uncultured Actinomycetes bacterium | reverse complement strand
GCAGTGATGTCGGTGTTGTCTAGATTAGTTGCTCAAGCAATTCAATCAGTGTACCATCGATAGAAACTAAAGATTGCTAATCTCAAATGAGGCGACGAGCTCTGAGATTACACTTCCGAATTAGTTTCGCAAAGCCAAATCCCCAGCATCGAACTCGTGCATTGTACTTGCTGAAAATAACATTTCTCCATGCCGCTGAAGCTCACTCGAGCTCGTTATCGAAAAACCAGATCCAGAAGCTATTGGAAAAATCAGAGGTGTTACTCGACATGCTAAGCGGTGACTGGTGCTCACCATATATAGTTCATCACTGCAAACTTGGATGCTGCAAGAATTCAAAGGCATGTCAAACAACAACATTTTTTTGTGATAGCATGGCTTGTGGTTTAAGTTAAATATAGTTCCATGGAATTCCTATTGTGCGTTTTTGGTTTGGTTTAGTTAGTTCCTGAATTTGTATCGTAGAAAACCGACGCCCTGCTACAGGAAGCATTCGAAAAGACATGGGCAGCTATAACTGACGTCATATTTGCTTCAATGCCGAAAATCCCTGCGCTGAGCCAATGGACTGATTGCATCTTGGGTTCCGAATTGATTATACGGTTTGTTTTTGTCAGCTTCGGCTATCTAGCTTAAGATTGTATGTTGTGACAGTTGCTCGATGTGTTTCGATTCGCTTAGCAATCTGAGGCACAGACCCTAGCAGGTGGTTTCTTTTGGCTCTCGGTTGTCACGGCCTGCTATTTCAAGGTTGGTCTCTGCTTTACTGGGGTGACATTGATATGGCTAAGCTAGGATGCGAAACCCAACAGCAGACCGATGATAATATGGAACACATGCCAGAGCTCTTAGATCTCCATGATCATGACGACGAAGATATTGATCACAGCAGATATGACTTAGAATCACAAATCTCCGAACAAGATCACTATAGGCGTGATGAACGAGTTAGGGCTAAAAAAGCAGGTGTGTGGGTCGGAAATCCTCAACAAACAATCGCAGATTTAACGATAGCTTTATCCGCCACTGGTGCAAATGAGCAGTACATGTACTTCCTTTTTCAAGGACAAACCCTATCGTCTTGGATGGGACACTATGGCTTGAAGGCCGTGCCTCTGATCCAATATGCTCGCGCTCACAGGTCACCCTCTATCAGGACGATTGACTACATGATTGGCCAACAGCAAACTTCTTTTGAAGAGGTGTGCCCAGTGCTCACAGGCAGGTCATATCACGAAATGATTATGTCATCAATAACAGACAGTCGTTTCAATTTAGCGAATTTGGTGTGCTTCCCATTCCAAGTCAACAACATCAAACCAATGGGTGCGTAGTTGAAGAAAATCGAACAAGAGATACAACGATTCAAAGAACTACCGGAGGCAAAACAATATCACAACTCACAAGTGACATATTACAAATGAGACCGACCATATATTGCAAATCGTTATCGCGAGAGCTAGCCTCAGGGGCCCCTTTGGGGAGAGGCGTCAGCTGGAGTTGCAGCTTACGCGAAAGAAGTGAGTAGAAGGGGGGTGGGCCCGAAAGTCATTCTTCTGCGGCATTTTAAGTTGGGATTAGGAGGGTTTCGTGGCTCTTCTTTTAGATGATTCTTGTGCTGGTTCTCTTGGGGCCCACGCTAGGCCAATCCAAACGATGGCCGGCGGGTGCCCAATAGAGGCGTTGCCCGGTCACCCTTCGGAAAGAGTTTTTTTGTTCTTGCCTGCCTATAACGTATCAACAAAATCATCTCCTCCGTCATCTTGGGGTCGTCCTGGGCCATCTTACGGCCACCCTGGGGTCATCTTGGGCCATCTTGGGCCATCTTGCAACCATCCTGGGGCCATGCTGGGCTATGTCGGTGCCGTCTTGAGCCATCGTGGGGTCATCCTGAGCGTTTTGGGGTGTAGTAAATGCTAGTTTCTGATTCGATAGTTGTGCGTTTTATAATTCAAAACAAACCATTTTGGGGTGTTGTAACTGCTGGTTTCGATTGGAGATTTGTGTGTTGTGCGCTACTTTTCTGCAGGCTTCCCCCGAAAAACATAGGGCTAGCTTTCGTTTATGACCTCGTTTCTCAGGTTGTGTAACTTACTTCATGAAAACACACATGCCCTCAGTCTGTGGTACTAACGCACAGGACACCACACTGCGCAAAATACATATGTAAACGATATGGGGATGGTATGTAGATAAGGTCGAACAACAATTGCTGACCGCAATATAGCTCTGAGTGTGTGTGTGTGCTTTTGATATATCCCTAATTTGTCTTTGTCCGTAGTTAGCCTAACATAGCCCTGAGGTTGGAAATGTGTCGACCTAGTGGTGGAAGAAGGGAAGCTATTTCATTGTCTCATTGACGTGGCTGGTGGTATGTGGAAGCGCCAAGTGTACCTTTACGAATTACATCCTTGGAAAATGCTTGCTCTTCTAGATCCTGATATCACCGATGGTGAGTGTTTGGCCCTCTTGCATGAGTTCAAACAGCTGAAGCAGTGCGATCTCGATGAAGGTGTGACAAAAGTCTGGCATGCCTTGTACGCTGACCTCTCTGATGCCGAGCTGCTGGTGCCAGGCAGCGACTTCAGAGGAGCGCTGCTATTACTGGCACTCAATAAAATCACAAATATAGAAATTGAAAACAACTTTGCGAGGGCATCGTCTAGTCGTGCTTATTGCAGGGGCCGGAGCCACGACGCTTCCACCATGGCATGCAAGCATTTTCTGGCTGAGCTCATTCACGTGCACAAGCAATCAGAGCACCGGCTCAGGGAACTTGCCAAGCAGTGCGGGCTAAACCGCCACCAACTTAATCATAGTTTAGCTGGACCCAAACACCCTATATAGCATAGTTGCAATATCATCATGAATCGTGTACCATTATGTAAACTATTTCTTAAACCATCCTGCGTGTTCCAAAGGCTCAATTGCAATAGCTCCTCATGATTGGATGTGCTGGCTTAGGTGTGCTTGTGTACTTCTCTGACTCTCTCAGGCAGTCCAGCAGTATTGTTGATTTTAGCAACTGTCCTACTCACAATTGCCAGACACAGAGGTTAGATAACATATAGTCTTTCATTCAAGCAGTTCTGCTATGTTGAGCAATTTAACTGATGAGGTCAGAGTAACGCAGCGGTGCTGAACATGCTTGGCGACGGCCTGGAGTTGCCGTCTGGAACTGCAGCATATGATGCCCAGCCGGGAAAAACCACTGCGCAGGTTTCAAAGTCTCCTCGCAAGAACGGTTGGCATATATACTTCGAAGAATCTGGTTCGCGTATTTCAAAACACATCAGTGAGAGCAAAGGAAGTTATAACAAACGAAGGTTGGAAGAGACGTGACTTGGCTTGCGGTTTGTGTTTTTGGAACTAAGAGATACTACGTGTTCCAAAACGGACTGGCCGTAACTAGTTTGATCTCCTGGGCAAATGTGTAAAGCATTGGTTGCACGCAAAACACACACACATGGTCCAATATCAAACAACCATAACAAGGCACACCCTCAGGTTTTACTGCAGTTACTGATTAAGGCCTTGATACCGTTTAATGTTTGGATAGTTTCTACTTGCCACTTATGCGAGTAACATGCGAGTAACTATGGCCCGATGGCTCTTTATCTTCTTTACAGTTGATGTTCTTGATTTCATTCATGATTGAGTTCATCCTCTTCTATTTATTTCTTGGACCTGCTTCCAACAACCCTGAACCATACATACACTTTCTCATTGACTGGATCGCATGTTCTTGATGGCTAATTATTCCAACATGTTTTCTGCCAGCCTAAGCCCTAAAGTCGTAGCAGTAATCGTGGTTATCTCATTCTCAATTTAAATGATATCCTGGCTCCTGTACTTTGCAAATCTCAGGCGACTTGCTTGGGAAACTGAGACACAACATGTGAAGTCTGAGCTGTCTACAAGGGCAAAGGATGATAACAAACGCAGGAAATTATCACAGGTCGCTCGTCAGTGTGTGGCCACCTCCCCTGTTGTAAAAGAGACTGGGCTTCTGGCAGTCCTGAACCTGGCTCTTGGTGATACGTCCTCAGGTGGTAGCTCCGCTGGTTGCTTGTGGGGTATTTCTGACAATCACTGGCCGTTGGCGGAGACAGCCCTGGTAGAAGCTAGCCGCCAACATAAGTTTGTAGCTACACATGCTGATAAATGGTGCCAAGAATTCGGTCAACGACTTTCTGTGGGGCCCGATGGCCCTGGCCACGGCTACAAACAGTCTAGTGTTGCCGCTTCTAAGTTCTGCCAGAAACTTGGTGGCTGCTACCATACATTGGGCCAATTGGAGAAACAACATATCACACAATGGTTGGATTTCTTCAGAAACTGTGCTAGGGCCTTTCGACAACAACCTAAGAACTCACATCCTTTGTTGGTCCTCTCCTCGCCAGCGCCGGCCGGCAGCAGAAGTAGCAGCAGCAATGCGCCTCCGCCTCCGCAAGCGTCCCAAGTCTTCAACACTTATTTGCTGTGTGAGGTTTCCTTGAAACCGTTGGACTTTTGTTTGTGGCAGTGTGCTGTTCAGCTTCACGACTCGGGATCTGACGCGGGACAGCGCTTGGTTGCAGATCTCGATTTTTATGTTCAAGATAATGGTTGGAGAAGGCCGAAGCTAACTACTATGCACCAGCAATCCTACATATTTCGCAAGGTTGGACCTGCTGAGAAGCTGGCGAAGCTTATTTGGGATTATAAGATTGAATCACTGAGATCAGTCAGTGTTGGCAGCCTGGGCCCATTACAGAATACAAGTGGCATGTTCGAATTTGTATCAACCGACGAAAGAGACCCCGATGTGTCTATAGCTGTGGGATTGGTTGCACTTCTCAAAGACAAGCCTATTAGGCAGAAGCAAAAACCAAATCAACAAGCACAAATTCGGGAGCCTCGCGCAGGCGGCAAGAGGACACCTGCCGAGACGGAGCCTGCCGAGACGAAGCCTGCCGCGCTGGCTATGGTTTTGGATGATGGTGAGGATGATGAGGGGCAGCAGATGGATGAAAACGATGAGAACAATGAAGATGATGTGTTTGATCCTAATCATTGGGGACATGCGGACATCGAGGAGCTAGCAGAGGAGCCTGTTGCGCCTACAGAAGAAATTTTCTGGAATTGGAAACACGCACTAGACTCTCAGGATCCATGCAATCCTGACGACAACAGCGACACTAACTACCATCAAAATGAACTTGATGACGGATTGACGTATGAGGATGCAAACGGACGTGTATACGATTCCATGACTGATGAATATTTGGGAACCTTGCCCTTGCTCAATAAACATGTTGGTTTGTGTTTTGTTTGCTTATGTGACAGTGTAAGTGTGTGTGTGTGCGAGGTTTTTGTGTGTATGCGTCCGCTGATTAGTCCTTCGTGAACACGTGCGGCTTATGAGGACACACAATGGATGTACAATCCAATGGCATTTCTGATATCTTCAAAAGAAACAGCACCGTGAACCTAATCATTATGAATACACAATCCACAAATTATAGTCGTTCATGGCACGGCTAGTCTTTGGGTTTGCTAGAAATGATCTCCTTTGCTTTGCGCAAGCTTGTCAAGCAACGATCTCAAAATTAGGAAACAAAGCAGCTTGTTTGTTTTGTTATTGTGCTTCAGTGGTTATGCCTGGTATGTGCGCAGTAAAGGCAAACTTAGCATCTTCGAGAGTGCAACTTCGACCAAGTACACCGTAAAGTGTGCGTCTCATAATGGTTGCACTTGGATCAAGAGCTTCAGCGCTCAGGTGCCTGCATCTACCGGTATCAAGATCCGGAAATGGCTGCACGCCGGCGTACAATTACCTTCCAAGACTGATTCGACAAAACACAAAGCAATGTTGCCATAGTCTTAGTCGTGCATGCAGTGTATACTCACATATCATATCACGATGTGCGTGTCTTGTTGTACCATTAATAAGCACATTCGTCGAATGTAAACACCGGGGGGGGGGCAGGACAAGTAGGATAATAGCATGTGTGTTTTGCTAGGCGACATTTGGGGCGCACGCTTTACACACGAGCGAGAATACCCTGAACCACGAACCATGAAACACAGGCAGTGCTTAGTAAAAAACAAATGAGTTTTTGCAATCTCAAAAATCACTTGCCTCGAACAAATCACAGCTGTCTAGTGGTGATACAACGGTGGGTGTAGCAGTGTGTGTGTGTGTGCTTTGATTTTATTCAACATATCATTCATTGCCACAGCTAAGGCCTGCCGAATTAGCGCCCAAGCGGCGAGACGTACAGTAGAGTTGGATTACTATCCGTTGTTTGTTTTTGCGATGCCATCGTCGTGACAAGCTCCTGTATAAATAACACATTGGTTTTTACGCACCACCACAGCGCAATTTTGAAGTCTTCCCTGGCAACTGAAACAATATGTGTATTGTTCACAGTCCTCGCCAGCAAGCAAACATCAAGTAGCAGACTGTACATAGCCGTGTGGTGTGCGAACACTCAGAATAAGAGACAATCTCTTGATTTGTTTGCGAGCTTGGGCTAGGCCTGGTGTTGATAACTTCGTGTTTGTGCCACAATTATTCTAATGGTTATTCCAACAGTTCATAGCACGCTAATGATATATCTGAAAGTTTGAACGAATTATGTTACGAATCTGTTCTGTAAGGAACACTGCTTAGCCCACGCTGCCTCTTCCTGCTTGCGCACCTGTTTTGACTTGTACAGTTCTGGACAGTGTCACATGTGCAAGAGCCTTCAAGATTATCAAGGAACATGAGCTGCAAGACAGTAATGCAGTTGTAAAGTGAAAAACATCAGGCTTAACAGTCACAGATGTAACGACTTAGTAGCTACTGCCACACTTGTGGATTGCACCGACAGTCATCACACCAACATGCATATGCTTCATG
>CALGTP010000648.1 GCA_937902105.1 uncultured Actinomycetes bacterium | reverse complement strand
CGAATTGTCTCGGCAACTTTTTCTGGGTCCGTCGTTGCTAAAACAAAGACAACATGCGATGGGGGTTCTTCAAGAGTTTTCAAAAGTGCGGCTGAGGCATTTTTTGAGAGCATGTGCACTTCGTCAAGGATGTACACCTTGTGCCGTCCCGGTGAACCAAGAGATGCGGCAGCAATGATGTCGCGAATGTCGTCAACGCTGTTATTGCTGGCAGCGTCAAGTTCAATCACATCAAAACTGTTTCCCTGTTGAACCGCAAGACATGATCCACATTCACAACATGGCTCGCCCTCCATGGGCTTTTCACAGTTGAGAACTTTTGCCAGAATGCGAGCGGTTGTGGTCTTACCCGTACCACGCGGTCCAGAGAATAAATAAGCGTGTCCCTCACGCGAATTGATCACCGCGTTCTTGAGAGCGCGCACCACATGTTCTTGGCCTTTGAGTTCACTAAAGCGCTGAGGCCGATATCGACGGTAGAGAGATTGCACGGCCATAACTTAAAACTGTAGTGGTGAGGTGTCGGACCTCGTGCCCTGATACGAGGAGTGCCCATATTCCGTGGGTCACGGCGAACTATCTTTAGATGTAGTCATGTCGTCACTCGCCTGCACCCCAACTGAAATCCGTCGCCGCAGGACGGCTCGCGCTGGCATTTTGGGGGCCTTCGTCGCCCTCGGTTCACTGTTCTTCATGGGTGCCAGTCCCGTCCACGCTGAAACAACCTTGGTTTCCTCAACCCCCGCCGACGGCGAGGAGGTCATTGCATCTCCCGTCCAAATCGTCGCCGTTTTTAGCGCCGCAGTCCCGAATAATGCCTTTATGCAGGCAGTATGTAACGGGCAACCAGCACCAATCGGTGTCGTGACGGTGGGTGCAGATGGCGTTTCGCTGATCGCCCCCCTCACCGCTGCCCTACCAATCGGGACATGCAACGTTTCCTACTCGGTCCCCCAGGCAGACGGCAATGTGGCCACCGGTGGCTTCTCATTCGAAGTTCTCGACCCCTCAAGCGTGGACCCAGGCGATACCAGCGCTGCCGATAGCACCGAAGGACCCGTCGATGCCCCGCCTGTGAGTGGACCTCTCGGACTATTCCGAATGATCGCCTACGCCGCCTTGGCCGCCTTATTTGGCGGAGCGGCGCTGATCGTTTGGATATGGCCCGAAGGATTTGACGATTCAGCCACGCATCGCTATTTCAAAATCACGTGGTCAGTGGCGTTTGTCAGTAGTTACGTCGTCGTGGCCCTGCAGGCTTCACTCACATCAGGCAAGTCCGTTGCCCAGACCTTGGTGCCGTTGATTTCATGGGGTGAATTATTTAAAGAAGCCAGCGGCTTAGCCGTGTTGGCGCGTTTGTTCCTCGTGATGGGATGTCTCATTTTCGCCTTTCATCCTGATCGTCTCGTTGATCCTCAATCAAAGAATCTTTCGTTGGGACTCTCGGGCGCCGCCATGGCAACTTTCGCCTTCACTCGCGCCAGCCTTGATTTTTCAATCCTTGGAACTGCGGCTGCATTAGTGCACAACCTGTCCATCGCGCTGTGGTTTGGTGGGCTTATTTTCCTCGCCCAAACGGTACTGATTGCCCCAGGTGGTGATGATCTGATGGCGGCCATCAGACATTTCTCTCGGCGCTCACTGCTGATCATTTCAGTCACCGTGATTTCGGGTGTGGTGCATCTGTATCAACTCGATGGTGGTGCAATCCTCACAAGTCGGCATGGACGCTTAGTGATTTTGAAGGTCTTCGGCGTCGTAGCGATGGTGTACATCGGTGGTGCAACGCGACAATTCATTTCTCGGGGTCTCGCGAAAAAGCGCCAACTTGATGGTCGTACCGCGGCAAAACTTCGTCGCTTTGTTCTCACCGAAGCGGCATTCGGCGTCTTTGTTCTTGCGTTGACTTCATGGTCTGTAGCGACCTTGCCTGATAAAGCGCCACCACCGGGATCTGATCGAACCGATTACGCCTTTGTCAGTGATCGTTCAGGTGGGGGATTCGATGTGCAACTGAACATGACTCCCGCCCTTGTGGGTAGAAACGCCGTGCGAATTGATGTCTATTCCCCTGGCAGTGGCTTAACTGATCTCACGGTGCAATTCAATCCCCCCACGAATAATGTCGCCAGTGTGACACTCAATGTCCCCATTGACGGTGCGGCCTCGGCAAAGTTGCCCTTCAGTGAAGGTGTACCTCTCAATACCCCTGGGCTCTGGACGATCATCGTGACTGGCAACGGGCCTGATGGACCCTTACCCTCGGTGACTTACACCGTGTCCGTTTTGGCAAATACCTCCGAGACACCAGTCAATGAAGATGTGAATGCCACAACATCGACTATTGCTGGGGGAGTCAGTTCTCCCGCCACGGTGGTCGTTCCACTCGGAGAAACGACCGTTCCTTCGTCTAGCGGTGTCCGACCAGTCACCGCAACTGTCGTGACCACAACTCCCTGAGGTCGCGCCGAGTATCGTTAGCAGCGTGACCAGTAGTAACCCAATGCACGACAAACTCGCCGATCTTCTGCAGCGTAAAGAGCAGGCACTTCAACCAGGGGCCCAGCGATCAATTGAGCGCCAGCACGAAAAAGGCAAGATGCTGGCACGTGAACGACTGGACTACTTACTTGATCCGGGTTCATTCCAAGAACTTGACATGCTGGCACGTCACCGTGCACAAGCAGCTGGTCTTGAAGAGCACCCTTATACCGACGGTGTTGTCACCGGTTGGGGGACAATCGACGGTCGTAAAGTTTTCGTTTTCTCGCAAGACTTCACCGTTTTTGGTGGGGCCCTCGGCGAAGTGTTCGCTGAAAAAATCCACAAACTGATGGACATGGCGTTGCGTGTTGGTGCGCCTGTCATTGGTCTCAATGACGGAGCTGGAGCGCGAATTCAAGAAGGCGTCGTTTCGCTCGCGAGTTACGGCGGAATCTTCTATCGCAATGTGCAGTCAAGCGGTGTCATCCCACAGATCTCCGTGATTCTTGGACCATGTGCTGGCGGTGCGGTGTACTCACCTGCCATGACCGACTTCATCTTCATGGTGCGCGAGAGCAGCCACATGTTTATTACTGGACCAGATGTCGTCAAAACCGTGACAGGTGAAGATGTGACTCTCGAAGAACTCGGTGGGGCAATGAGCCACGCCAGTAAGAGCGGCGT
>CALGTP010000647.1 GCA_937902105.1 uncultured Actinomycetes bacterium | reverse complement strand
CCCCAACCCCCGAACTCCTATCAACCTTTGGTTGGATTATGGATAGTGTATTATATATAGTACATAATATTGTGTATGTACTTTGAAGAAACAACGTGTGGGTAAAGTATCATGCGCAATGCCAGTGTAGGTTGTGCTCTGGGAACATGTCACGAAAATTACAGCCATGAATTCATCCGCACTCCTCCTGGTATGCTAGGTTACGCTCGCATGAACTAGTGTGTAGTGTATAGTATATAACATATAGTGCAATAGTATATATTATGGTGTTTATATAATGCGTGATATTCATACATGCCCGGCCGGCAGATTACTAGTCTGACCATAATCCATGAAGAAGAAAGGTTTTTAGATTACTACTCCGGCCTCCCAGCCCTGCCCTTCCCCCCATGGTTCAAGGACGTCCTTGGCTGAGATGGTCAAAGGGTCCGAAGGCACGCAATTTCCCATTGCTTGCGTTGACTTACAATCATCGCAGGGCAGCTTTCGCGCGAGCGAAGAAGCTTCAGCCCGAGAACACGCATGTCGTTGCGACCGAAGCGCGTGGACTTCGCAGCTGCCGGGCCCTGCACAAAAACACGCCAGACACTTAGGTTATTTCGGCCTCACTTTTGAACATTTCTTGGCCAAATTTATATACAAAATAGTCCAAACAATAAGTTTCTATTTGGCTGCGTGAAATTCTGCAAGCAATAAGGACAAGACTGTGAAGTGGTTGTGTGAGGAACACAATGCTCACCACGGTGGTTCTGGTGAGACACCGCTGGGGCTAGTTCGTGAATGCCTGGAAGCCGAGGCTTCATTTCATTGCCAAAAGGGAGGCCTTTCCACAAAAGATCCAAAATATGCAGAGAAGTATTCCAAATACATCAACGATCATTTCCGTAGGTTTTCGGGGCACTTTCAGACTTTTGAGGACGGCAAGGCTTTGGGGCACAAGTTTGAGAAGTACGATCTTTGGGTTTCTTTTGAGGCCGTGGGTTCGGGTTTCAACACGACACAGCCACAGACAGTCAGTACATAATACACATAATGTAGTATATGTCCAATGACATCTAGAAGCAACCATTCATTCTGACGATGAACTAATGGATCCATGAACCAATCAAACAATTTCCAATGAAACTGATAGTTGTTTGTCCGTCGTGACGTCGATGATCATAGTAAGTTGTTCCGTCGGACATTCGTTTCAACTTGCTTCGTTTTGGTGACTGCTGCTGCTGCTGCGCCATATGGCCATATGTTCTTCAAAGGCACAACTTCCTGATGCCACATTATCATAATTTCTAAACATCATTGTTCAGCCTGTTAGTTGCTAAATCTAATTCATTTTGCGATGTGCATTCCGTGTCAGGCCTGGATCTTGGCTCACGGCGATTTTCTCGATGCCAACATGGATGCCAGCCATGTTATCAGGATGATGCATCAAGTGAGCGTGGTGGTAGTGTCGAGTATGGCGAAATATTGGCCGAAGGCTGATGTCGCGACCGTCCTGTTCCAAGCCTTCACATTTTGCGTTGCTTGGACTGGTCAAGTTTTATTATTTCATTTCAGTCCATAAGCCGTGTTTACTGATCTTATCCTCAAATCGTTTCGCCTTGGAATCTAGGAACCGTAACAAACGTTTTTGAAGCACTGTTTGGCAGCTTTGCTTTAATCCGCGTCGGGCTCAACAAATGAAAACGTAATTGAGTAATTGACCATCCATCCAGCAACAGTTCATGTGTTTTGCCGTTTTTGCCCCCCAAACCATTAGCTAGAAGTCAAGGTTCCATCCAAAGGAATGGGCACGGACCGTGACGTCCCATTGCTCTTTGATAGGTCTACCTCCCTTGATGATAAGAAAACTATCATTGCTAACATCTTCACGCCTATGACGGACAGCGTTGTCTTCAAAAGGATGCGGAAGAAGCAGGTTCAGGGTTCGGGAGTTTTTTCTATGGCCAGCTTTGGGCGTCTTTTTTTCCGGTAACCAATCATCAGTCATACTGTGTGTGCCTATGTCTGCTTCATTCAGGTTGCAACACAGCATCCATCAAACACTGGGATGACACACGAAACGATTTATGGCCCCAGGGGCCCCGACACACGCTGCCAAATTTATGACACTGAGTTAGTCGAGTTCTTTCGAAACCCATTGTTTACTACGACTGGTGTTACCTTCCTGAAAGTATCTTGGGCTTCGATGTACGATCAACATAACATCCACATGTGTTCTTCGTATTTCAAACCTGGCCTGAAGGAGGACTTTGCTGAGTTGTCGAAAGCGGAGCAGGCACCATCAGCGTCACAGGCACAGACACATGCTGACAACAAGCCGATGAAAGAACGAAGGGTGAAATCAGATAAGTCAGCCGCATCAGCTGCGCCGGCGCCAGCTGCTCAGGCTGAAAAAACAGATCAGCCTGCTGAGCCTGATGGTGCTGACGATGACATGATGGCCAGTGGAGACGAAGATGCCGCAGATGGGGCTGAAGGCATTGAACTCCTGCTGCCGAAGAAAAAGTCAAAGAAGACTGGATCGGCGAAGGCCAAAGCAGCGGCGGACAAGGGCAAGGAGGGTGCCAAATCAGGAGCTGCTAAGAACAATGCCGTTGACGATTTGCGGAAGGGCTTGGAGGAGGCAGCCACTTTCAATGATAGGATCTTCGCGTCGAAATCTGACCTGACTGGGCGTGTCAAAACTTCCATCGACGATTATCTGAAGACTATCCTGTTCGCGAGGTCCAACATCGCGTCCGTCATTTCAGACGATGAGTATCGCAGAACTCAGGGTTTCCTGACTAGCCTCTTCCTGGAACTTTCTTGGAACTTCAAGGTTGCATTGAACGGTAAGCTCTTCAAAACCTACAGCTCTTTCAGAGACGAGTCCCACATTGCCTTTTACATGGCCCACCAGAAGATCACGGTTGCCGGTGTCAAGTATGACCCGCTGGACCTTGCGCGGAAGCTGATAAATTTGGTGAAAGTGCAGGTTGCCCCGGCCTTAGCAATTTTTAGTTGCAGCGTTTCTCTTCAATTGCATGATTTTGCTTTGTGCTCCAGCTCCATGCACACTCAGAGCGAAGGTTGTTGTGCAAGGTTAACAAATTGTGCATGTGAGTGAAGGTGGCCAGGTGAGTGTGTGTGTGTGTGTCATTTTCACCACTGCACACATCCACGGCTCATCTCATCTGTGTACTAAGGTCGAAGAGAATGCCGGTGATGACTTCGAAGGTGATGAAGACGAACAGATCCAAAATGCCATTGCGAAGACTATGCGTGATGAGAAAGACCAGATCCAGAACCTGAAAGAGTTCATTAATACGGTCTTGCCGCTTCCTGTCTCCATGCACGCATCCTTTTGCGAAGTGCGGCGATCAATTGCTACCAGGGCACCTGACCTGAGCAAACGCAATCTCACAAAACAGCTGGAGTACATCTACACGAAACTCGAGAAGATTGATGCATTGAGCGCTTCTAATCTTACGTTTGCATCTCAGGTGTCCAACCAGCTCAAGACAACCAGCAACTTTGCTCATGGGACAGAGGACGTGTTCGCCACAGATGCCGTTCTTGGGCGCTTTTGCGCTTTGCGGCCACGGTACATGCTCCTCATTTTGCAAGATATGCAATCTATGGGTGTGCTCAAGCATGCCTGCCCTGAGTTTCTTCAATCGATGGTGGCTGCCTCCAGTGATTTCTCTTCTGCAGCCGCGCCGGCCGGCTTGCAACTGATGAGCGAGGATTTCATGGCTACTCTTGCCGGTTTCGACGCCGCACTTGCTGAGCCATGGTTGCAAGTCACAAGCGGTTCTTTATGCTGTTGGAAAGTAGCTTGAGGTTTCAAATGTTTGATTTTGGAGATAAAACCGTCTAGAGTCTAAGGTGCAGACACAATCTGGCAACGAACGATGGGCAGAGTGTTGGAAGCAGCTCTTGGAAGAGGCATCGACGTTGGATGAGGCGACCCAGTTGCTGAGGAAGCTCCACGGCGTCGTCGTCGTGAAGAAGCAGTCTTCGAGTTCTTCGGCCTCTTCAGCTATGGTTGTTCCTGCTGATTCGCTAGCATCTGCGGGCAAAGCTGCAGCAGCCGATTCCGATTTTAGCAGGTTGGCAGGCTTGTTGATGACTGAGCCCGAGGAACCTGCCAAGAAGGACGACGACGACGACGAAGGCAACTCTGAAAATGGAGAAATCGCCCTTTCGTTTCCATCTGAGGTTTTGCAGCTCCGGAAGCCAGCAATTCGTTTGTCTGACCTTCACAAGATCTTTTGTCCACCGGAGGCTTCCGCTAGCGGGCAGGAGACTATTGAAGTTCCCATGCTTGGCAAGACAAAGATCACAGCTCACTTCATGGAGTCTGTGGAGAGGGGCCTAGAATGTCTAATGAGGCAGATGTACAAGGAATCAGCCGAGGTAAGCGACCAGCACGTGGCATACATCTTGGACCATGTTGCAGCAAACACCAAAGACAAGGTCTTGTTGATGCAGCCGCCAGCTGACTTGCAGCTCATGTACTGCGGTCCAGTTTCGCAAATCAAGAATCAGACGTCGCTTCATGTGTGCAGCGTTTTTGGCCACAACTTCTACGTGCAGCCGAACGCAGCGCCTCCAAAAGGCAACGTCCTTGTTCCTGCGTGGCTTGCAAAGGTCGTCAGCAAACGTGATGCCGCTACCATGGAGCAAATCGCAACAACGACTACTGCGTTTGTGAACGCCGATGGGATTTGGAGTCGCCAGAAACCTTCCGGAGATGAGAAGAAGGCCAGTGACGGTCAAAATCGTTATATATATATATGTATAT
>CALGTP010000646.1 GCA_937902105.1 uncultured Actinomycetes bacterium | reverse complement strand
ACCTGCTGCTGTGGCACCGGTCGTGGTGGCGCCCGTTGTCGAGATTCCTGTGGCCAAATCCGCCACAGTGATTTCCGCGCGAGCAACTGCTCCTCGCGAGACACCCCGCGATGTGACACGCGAGTCTCCTCGTCCTCCTGCAACTGATCGAACTGACTCTCAGCCGCGTCCAGCTACGACTGGTGGCGCACCAGCCACCCCCACTGCTCGTCAGGCTCCGCCGCCGCTTGGTCGTCCAGTGAGCCCGACAGGTCGTCCTGTGCCCCCGCCGCCTGGTCGTCCGATGAGCGCCACGGGTCGTCCCGTGCCCCCGCCGCCTGGTGGTCCCCGCACGGCACCTGCTCCTAGCGCTCGTCCAAGTGGAACTGGGTACGGTGGTCCGCGTACTGGTGCTCCCCGTCCCGCTGGTGCTTACGGTGCCCCGCGTCCCGGTGCTGGCCCGCGCCCTGCTGGCGCATTTGGCGCCCCACGTCCCGGTGGTCCTGGCGGTGCACCTGGCGCTCCTGGTGGCGCGCCTGGTGGTCCCGGTGGCGGTCGCCCTGGCGGCGGCCCTGGTCGACCTGGAGGTCCACGACCAAGTGGTGGTCGACGTGCTCCGCGCAGTGGCGGTCGTCGTCGTCGTCGTGGTGAAGATGATCTACAGGCATCGACGATCGCTTATAGCGAAGACTCAGCTCCAGTTCCTGAGGGCACCGTCGTTATTGAACGTGGCGTATCTTCGCAAGAATTCGGGCCACGTTTGAACCGCACGGCTGCTGACGTTGTTCGATTCTTATTTAAGAACGGTGAAATCATCTCCGCCACCATGACATTGAACGATGAGCAAATGGAACTCTTCGCTATGGAAATTGGCGCCGAGATCTTATTGGTCGAGCCAGGCCAACAAGAAGAGATGGAATTGCAGGCGTTGTTTGATGACAGCGACGACGCAGATGAGGCAGCACAAGAGTTGCGTCCACCTGTGATCACCGTCATGGGTCACGTGGACCATGGTAAGACCACTCTGCTGGACAAAATTCGCAACGCCAATGTTGTCGCCGGTGAAGCTGGTGGGATCACTCAACATATTGGGGCATATCAAGTTCTACAAAATGGCAAGAAGGTCACCTTCATTGACACCCCTGGTCACGCAGCGTTCACGCAGATGCGCGCCCGTGGTGCACAAGTCACTGACATCGTCGTTCTGATGGTTGCAGCAGACGATGGTGTCATGCCGCAAACTATTGAAGCTATTAGTCACGCTCGCGCTGCTGGTGTACCGATGGTTGTGGCGATCAACAAGGTTGATAAAGAAAATGCCGATGTTCAGCGAGTTCTTGCCCAGTTGGCTGAACAGCAACTGGTACCTGAGTCATGGGGTGGCGACACGATTTGTGTTGAAATGTCGGCCCAACAAAACTTGGGCGTTGACGATCTTATTGAGCAACTCACTATTGTCGCCGAAGTTGAAGAACTGACAGCGAATCCGACAGGTCGTGCCAAAGGCGTTGTCCTTGAAGCCAACCTTGATACTGGTCGGGGACCAGTGGCGACTGTTCTAGTTGACAAGGGAACGCTACGTGTCGGGGATCCAATCGTTGCTGGTGGTGCGTGGGGTCGCGTTCGTGCCATGATCGACGACAAGGGTCAGCAGATTAAAGAAGCTGGCCCATCGACTCCAGTACAAGTGCTCGGTTTGTCAACCGTGCCTCAGGCCGGCGATGAGTTCCGTGTTGCTCCCGATGAAAAAACGGCCCGCACTGTTGGTGAGGCGCGCGAACATCGATTGCGAGCCAAGGCTCAGCGTGGTGATGCTCGCGTGCAGCGTGGCGTGAAACTTGAAGACGTTTTCTCACAGATTCAGGCTGGAGAAGTGGCTACTTTGAATCTAGTTTTAAAGGCCGATGTTCAAGGTTCGCTGGAAGCAGTGACCGAAAGTCTTCGGCGCCTTGAGCGCGATGAAGTCAAGTTGGCATTCGTGCATCGCGCTGTCGGCGGAGTTACCGAAAACGACATCGCGCTTGCTGCGGCTACCAACTCGACGATTATCGCCTTCAATGTTCGTCCGGATCGCAAGGGCCGTGATCTGGCTGAAGCGGAACATGTGGAAATTCGTTCCTACGAAATTATCTATAAACTCCTTGAAGATATCGAAAGCGCGATGATTGGCATGTTGGCGCCGGAGTACGAAGAAATCGTCACCGGTGAAGCTGAAGTGCGCGACATCTTCCGAGTTCCCAAACTTGGGGCCATCGCTGGTTGTTATGTCCGCAGCGGTCAGATCAACCGTGGTACGAAGGTGCGCTTCATTCGTGAGGGCGTCATCATCTGGAAGGGAGCGATCACATCGTTGCGCCGTTTCAAGGATGATGTTCGCGAAGTTCGTGAAGGCTTTGAATGCGGAATCGGACTCAGCGATTTCCAGGACCTCAAGCCTGGCGATCTGATCGAAACATTTGAAGACAAACTCGTTGTTCGGACATAAAGACGCACGATGACTGATCTTGAGTTCTTTTTCGACCCAGTGTGCCCATGGGCATGGATTACCTCGCGCTGGGTGGTTGAGGTTCAATCTCTTCGCAGTTACGAAGTTCGCTGGCGTTTTATTTCTCTGAAGTTGATTAATGCCACGAATTCAGCCGAGTGGTACGGCGATCAGTACAAGCGTTGGCACGCCATGGGCCATGAGGCACTGCGTGTCTCGGTGGCGATCGAAGGATCTTTCGGTAACGAACGTGTCGGAGATTTCTACACTGCGATTGGTACACAAACGCACAACATGAAACGGCGCGATGATTTCGCTGCAAGTAGTGAGTCATTCATTTCTGAATGTTTGGCAGTCGCAAATTTTTCTGAAGCCGAAGTTAAGTCCTTGATCAGTTCAGCTTTTGACGAAAGTTTTGACGAACGCATCGCTAGTGATACTGATCTGGCTTTTTCTCGCACGGGTAAAGATGTCGGTACTCCGATTCTGACCTTTCGTCCTGGGCAAGATAATGAAGGTTCGTTTTTTGGGCCGGTCATCTCGCGAATCCCGCGTGGGCCAGAGGCACTCACATTATGGGATGCCATTGAGGTCGTGGCCACCACCCCTGGAGTGAGCGAACTTAAGCGCACGCTGCGGGCCTCTCCTGTCTTTGACTAGTTGTTATGACTCGCATTGAACACGTCTCAGCGATAGCGTTAAGCATATGAATAGGCCCTCGGCTCGATCTTCCAAGTCCCGCACGCCTTCTCGCAACGCCACAACCCACGCCTACCCACGTTCAGCGCGTTTGGGTGAAACATTGCGCGAGGTTCTAGCGGACGAATTGGTTCGTATTGACGATGAACGCCTTGAGTTTGTGACCATTACGCGTGTTGATGTGGATCCAGAAATGAACCGTGGGATCGTCCATTTTGATTCACTATCGGGCGAGGATGGGGATGATCCGATCATCGCTGCTTTCACAGATCATCGCAAGCGTTTACAAAGTGCGATTGGTAAACAAGTGCGCGCCAAGAAGACTCCGATCTTGTCGTTCCGTCCTGATGATGTGATTCGTTCGGCTGAGCGAATTGAGAAGATCTTGCGAGAAAATCCAAGTCCGAGTCGCGAAGCCACAGTCAATGAAGACAATTATGTGCAGAAGAAAATCTTCCTTGATGAACCAGGACTCGACGATCTTGAAACTGATGATGCTGTTTTCGATAGTGATGTAGATATCAGTGGCGAGGCGTAAGCCCGCACAGGTACACGGCCTGCTTGTCGTAGACAAGCCCGCTGGCATGACTAGTCACGATGTTGTTGATCGGGTACGTCGCTTGTTGGGCGAACGTAAAGTCGGGCATTCCGGAACCCTGGATCCCGACGCCACAGGTGTGTTGTTGCTCGGTGTTGGAGACGCCACACGTTTACTGCGCTTTTTGGACAATGTCACGATTGATGGTCAACCGACAACATCAAAGTCATATACCGGAACCGTTGTTCTTGGTAGCGAGACCACAACATTGGATGCGGCAGGTGAGGTGACAGCCACCTATGACATGTCGCAGATCATTTCTCGGCTGACAATTGAGATAGTCCAAGAAATCGTTGATGGGAATGTCAATCAACAGTTACTGGGACGCATTTTGCAAGTGCCACCGATGGTGTCGGCCCTCAAAGTTGATGGTCAACGTCTTCATGAATTGGCGCGCGCTGGAATTGAGATTGAGCGTGAGGCGCGTCCAGTGACGGTGCATTCATTCAAAGTACTAGCGGTGCGTGGAAACCTCATCGATATTGATGTTGCCTGCTCCTCGGGAACTTACATTCGAACTTTGGCCTCTGACTTAGGAAGGTTGATGGGCGGCGGCGCCCACTTGTGTGATCTGCGGCGAACATCAATCGGCCGTTTTGGTATTTCCGACGCCATCAAGTTGGATGACCTGACTCCTGACAACGCCCACTCATTTCTCCAACCGGTGCTTGAAGGCGTGCGCGGACTTTCGCGTTTTGACGCTGACGATGAGGTACGCATGGCGGTTTCCTACGGCAAGGTGTTGCCCGAAGCCACATTTGTCAACTCGGGTCCAGCACCATGGGCCATTGTGGACGCTCATGACAATCTCATTGCGGTGTACGAGCCTTTTGCTCATCCGAAAGTTGGCGATGGTATGGCTCGTCCGTTGATCGTCTTCATCACCCCCAGTTGACATCGTGGCCGAGATATGAGAATTTCTCGCTCGGCGAGTATCGTTGCCGATGTGCAGGTGATTGACAATTTTTCCACTCCAGCGTGGGACCATGTGGAGACGCGAAGCATTGTCACTATTGGGGCCTATGACGGCTTGCATGTGGGTCATCGTCTGGTCATTGATCAGGTCGTTGCCGAGGCGAATGAATCTGCCTGTCAATCAGTTTTGGTGACCTTTGATCGTCATCCAGCGTCGTTAGTTCGGCCCGAGTCAGCCCCTAAATTGCTCACTGATCACGCCCAGAAGATGCAACTCCTAGCCCAGACAGGGTTGGATGCCGTTGCCGTGGTCACCTTTGATCAGCAACAGGCCGCCGAGTCACCAGAGGATTTTGTGAGGCGGGTACTAGTGGATTGTTTGAAGGTTGACACCATCGTTGTTGGTGAGGACTTCCACTTCGGAAAGGCTCGCGCTGGCAATGTGGTGTTACTTCGTGAGTTGGGTCATCGCTATGGTTTCAAGGTCGAACCTTTGCAGCTCTTGACCGTAGATGATGGCGCTGTAGCAAGTTCAACATTTATTCGAGAGTTGATTACTCAAGGTGATATTGAGGCCGCTAATCGTAATCTTGGCCACATTTTTGAGATCCGCGGGACTGTGGCCCATGGCGATGAACGCGGCCGAACCATTGGTTTTCCTACTGCCAATGTTGAGGTGCCAGTCACGATGTGTGTTCCTGCAGATGGGGTGTACGCCGCGTGGTATGTGCGTCTAGTTGCTGGGGAAGAAGAGTCATATCCATGTGCCATCAATATCGGGCGTCGACCGACCTTCTATGAAAATGCGCCGGTTTCATTGATTGAGGCACATATCATCGGCGAAACTGATCTTGATCTCTACGGTGAGATTGCAATGTTGCGCTTTGTTGCTCGCCTACGCGGTGAGCAAAAGTTTTCTGGTCTTGAGGAAATGAAAACCCAGTTAGCGATTGATGTTGCCAACGCATCGGCGATTTTGTCTAGGGCGTAAGTAAAGCGTAGGCAGTATTTCGCTGGGCGAGCTTTCGTCCAAGTGGTGCTACCAAAGCCTGAAAACTATCTTCACTCATCTTCTGACCGTGATTGGCCCCTGCGGCACGGCTGATATTTTCGTCCATCAAGGTTCCACCGATGTCATTGCATCCAGAGCGCAATAATTGGCGAGCACCTTCGACGCCAATTTTCACCCAACTGACCTGAACATTGTCGATGAGCCCGTGGTAGGCCATTCGGCCAATGGCATGCATCAAAATCGTCTCACGGAAGGTCGGTCCGCGCCGTGAACGCTTTTGCAAATAAATCGGTGATGCCATGTGCACGAACGGCAGAGGAATGAATTCAGTGAATCCGCCGGTGATCTTTTGCAAATCACGGGTACGGATCATATGTCGCGCCCAATGTTCTGGATGCTCAACACTTCCGTACATGATGGTGATGTTGGAGTGCAGTCCTATCTCGTGGGCAACACGGTGACATTCAAGCCACTCTTCGGTATTGACCTTGTCGGGACACAGCACAGCGCGTGCCTCGTCGTCAAGAATTTCTGCAGCAGTTCCAGGCAACGATGCCAGACCCGCTTGCTTCATCTTGGTTAGATAGGTGTGTAAATCTTCACCATTGCGTTTTGCACCCTCAGTAATTTCTAATGCTGTGAATCCGTGGACATGCATTTCAGGGACTGCATCTTTGACTGCTTGAGTCACATGCAAGTAGTAATCACCATCAAAATCTGGGTGAATTCCGCCTTGCAAGGTGACCTCAGTAGCCCCCATGTTCCAGGCTTCGACGGCGCGTTGAGCAATGTCATCAAGTGTTAAGAGATACGGTGTGCCGCGCAAGTTAAGTGATAGCGGCCCCTTAGAGAATCCACAGAACTTACATTTGAAGGTGCAGACATTGGTGTAATTGATATTGCGGTTATGTACCCACGTGACCTGATCGCCCACAGTTATCTCGCGGAGATGATCGGCGTATTCGGCAATCGCTAAGACCTCGGGCCCACGGGCACGGAACAAGTCGATGATCTCTTGTTCGCCAAGTTCTTGACCGGCGCGATGACCAGTAATAATTTCACCAACTCGCGAGTTGTGGTTGAGTGAAGTGTCATTTCTTGCGCCAATGATCAGCGGCGGCTTGTTATTACTTCCGCTGTACCACTGAGTCGAACGATGACCGACAAGCACCACTTCAGCACCGTCAAGAACGACGTCGGCAGCAGTGACTTTCTCTGGCCACATGGCGCCGGGATCATCGCGTCCCAGTCCTTCGGCGTCGCAACGATCGAGAATCGGAAAGCGCAGATTCACATCAATCCACGGATTATGTGCAGGATTGAAACGGCGTGCCGTGTCAAGGGAAAGACTATGTGGCGTGCTGACGATGTACTCGGGGTACAGGGTGAGTCGCGGAGCCAAAACTAGACCCCGAGACTCGGTAACGGTTCGGAGAATGTCGAGGTCAGGCCACGGGCGTTCTGGGTTGACGTGATCAGCGGTCACAGGCGAAACTCCGCCCCAGTCGTCAATGCCGGCATCAAGTAGGGGAGCGAAGTCATCGCTGAGGTTTGGGGGAGCTTGTAGATGAATGTCGGGTGGCAAAATGATGCGCGCCACGGCAATAGACCATAAGAACTCATCCGTCGGGCAGGCGTCTTCGTGTTGCATGCCGGTGCGGGGTTTAGGTAAGAAGTTTTGCACGATCACTTCTTGCACATGCCCGCGCCCATTGACCATGTGTGCTTGGTGTGATTCACGAATCGCAACCAGGGCAGCAATGCGATCGGCGCGTGTTTCGCCGATGCCGACCAAAATCCCAGTCGTAAACGGAATATGCAATTCTCCAGCAAAGTTGAGCGTTGCCAAACGGCGATCTGGGTCTTTGTCAGGGGCGCCACGATGACAGGTCAGATCATGGCGCAATGTTTCCACCATCATTCCCTGGCTTGGCGAGAAGGGTCGCAAGCTCGCCAGTTCTTCTTTGCTCAATGCTCCAGCGTTGGCGTGGGGGAGTAGTCCAGTTTCTTCAAGTACTAACTTGCACATTGCTACGAGGTATTCGATCGTTGATGCGTAGCCGTGCTCGGTGAGCCAATCACGCGCAACTTGATATTTTTCTTCGGGGGCTTCGCCCAAAGTAAAAAGCGCTTCGTGGCAGCCGTTGCGTGCTCCCTGCTTGGCTATTTTCAGCACTTGTTCGGGCGACAAAAACGGGCTTTCCAAGCGTGCTGGTGGCTGAGCGAAAGTGCAATAGCCACAACTATCGCGACACAACATGGTCAAGGGAATAAAGACCTTCGGAGAGAACGTGATGCGTGTGCTGTGGTGTTGATCTCGTATCTTCCGTGCGCGTGCCATCAGTTGGTCAAGCGGGGTGTCAATCAAATCACGAAGATCAGTTGGAAGATCGCTGGGTTGGGTGATGGTGTTTCGGGATTCCCCTACATCACCAAGTTGGACATCAATGCGCTGGCGCGTCATAACTAAGACCCTTCTGGGAGCTAAGAACTACTCAGTTTTTGCCAGCGCACAACGGAGATGATGCGGATGCGAGAGAGCCCCATAATCTCGGTACTTGTCGTGCAGAGATGATCCTAGTCTGATCTATGAGCTTTTGAAGCCCTCAAGGATATTTTGTGTCGCCACGCCCACACGATGCCCAGTACGAGCGATAAAACCTAACTGAACTCCTGAAGCAGGGTCTCGCAGGGTAAAGAATTGTTCGTGCCCATGGTCATCGGTGACAACATCGGTGACAATCGGCGATAGCGCAGAACTCGTGCTATTTAGAGTGGCGTGGGTGTAACTAGCGTTCAACACTTCAATGGCGATGTGGTGGATTCCACTGCCGTGATGGGCAATGTGGGCGGCCACTTGGGCCCCCGCTTCGGGCCCAACTAAAACAAGGGTGACCCCACCAGCGGCAATGACAGCGATTCCGGGGTGGCTATTGGATGGATGTTCAAGATGGAATCCGAGGTTCTGGGTGAAGGTGTCAACTGCTGTGGACAAATTCTCCACGGCGATGACCACATGGTCCACGCGAGTAGAGACCGTGTCGATCGCAGATCTTGTTCCTTCAGGTGAAGCGCTTTTCTCAGGGGCGGCATCAGTGCGGCGACCAGCAATTTCGATGCGGTGAGTTTCAGCGAGGACGACGCGCATGATGTCCTCCGCAAAGTCCGGGTCAACTGACCTATCGATGGCGTATTGACGACGACTAGTGACAACTTCGCGCACTCGATCAGGTTGAATAATTGGAGTATCGCTATGTTCCTTGATCCGTGCCACCTCATGGCAGGCGTCAAGACGCTGAGCAAGAATGTCAAGAAGTTGACGATCGAGTTCGTCGATGCGTTGACGAAGAGCCGCTAAGGCTGGCGAGGGCTCGTTTGTTGATCCGGGGGCGACGGGCGTGGACATCACCCTTCACGGTAGTGCCTCAGACCTGACTGAAGTCTGTTGTTTCGTCCATGAAGTGTCGGAGACTCTGACGTGGAGCGCTTTGTCGGCTCACTATGCGCGTGACTGCGACCGCCCCAGTCTGGGTCATTCTTCGACGGATCTCATCATCTGCTCGATCACCTTATTGAAGACTGCTAGGTCTGCAGAATCTATGCGACCCATCATTTCTGTTGAGTGAGAAGAAGCGAAACTGATGCCCGAATCGGCAACCTTGCGACCTTTGGCTGTGAGTCGAGCAAGAGAGATCCTTCGATCATTGGGGTCGCTGAGGCGATCGATGTGGCCCATTTTCTCTAATCGGGTGAGTCGATTGGTGAGTCCACTTGGCGAAATCATGGCGAAACCAGCGATCTCGGTCGGCATCAAGACCCCACTCTTGCCGTGTCGCCGTAAGGTCGCCAGGACATCAAATTCGCCGAGAGTAAGACCCAGTTCAAGCATGTGCTTGTTGATTGATTGGAATGTCTTGTCCACGAGCAGATTGAGTTTGAGGGCAGTTGACATAGCGGTGAAATCAAGGTCCGGTCGTTCCGCTGTCCAGGTCCTGATGGTGTCTTTAACGAGTTCCGACATATCCATAACTTCACACTAACAGATCATTTGACATCAAATAGTTTGATACCGTAGTATCCCCTTGTGACCTTTATCCTCGGAAATATCAACGATCGCTCCGTCTTGGTTCTGGACGATTTTTACTTTGATGTGCAAACCTTAAGCAACGGAGCTTTGTCAAGTGACCCAATGGATGCTTTGGCCAACTGCGACCTTCTGCACCGACTCTCTGGTCTCCTAAAAGATGCGACACCGACGGGACGAGTAGCTGCTGAAAAAATTGGCGCTGCAGTTCCTCGACCGAAAAATTGTTTTGCTATCGGACTGAACTATAGGAGTCATGCCGAGGAATCAAAAATGCAACTCCCCACTAACCCTTTGGTATTTACAAAGTTTCCGTCCTGCTTGGTCGGCCCACATTCAGATATTGAGATGCGATCTGATGGTGTTGACTACGAAGTTGAACTGGTGGTCGTGATCGGAGTTGGTGGCAAGGATATTAAGAAAGAAAATGCTTGGAACCATGTTGCTGGTGTCACGATCGGCCAAGACATTTCTGATCGGATTGTGCAGTTCGCTGCCCAACCTCCGCACTTTGACTTAGGAAAATCCTTCGATACGTTTGGGCCAATCGGGCCATTCGTCTACTCAACCGACCATTTCTCTGATCTCAATGATTTTCATCTAGTCACTGAAATAAATGGTGAAACTCGCCAAAATGACAGCACAAAAAACTTGATCTTTGATGTTCAGACGCTGATTGCATATCTGTCGCAAGTGACCACACTGACTGCGGGGGACATCATCTTCACTGGCACGCCAGATGGTGTTGGCGCAGCAACCGGAAACTTCCTCAAAGATGGAGATGTGATTACAACAACAATCTCTGGTCTCGGCACAATGGTCAATCATTGCCGCCGTGTCAGCGACTATGCGAAAGGGGCATAAATATGGCGCTCAACGGATTATTGGATATTCAAATATCGGTGCCGAACCCGCAAGAACTTTTTGAGTTCTGGTTGCAGCACGGAATGAATGCAACGGCCGATGGTGTCCTTGGCACACCCGATCGACCAGTGCAAATGAATCTCGCAGAGGCGCCGTATCGCCATCTTTCTTCAATGCATCTCAGTTGTGAGAATGAGTCGGACATCGCGGCGATCGCAAAGCGCCTGACAGACGCTGGAGTCGCATCCAGTTTCGACAGCACAACATTGCGATGTATCGACCCAATTTTCGGCCACGCGATTGTCATTGATGTTGGTTCACCGCATCCCCTCACACCGACGCAGTCCCGGGCATTCAATGGTCCTGGCCAACAGAATCGTACTGATACTCGTGCGGATGCCGTGTTACACACTGAAACTCCCGTTGTGCGCCGGATCGGTCACGTGGTTCTTGGTACACCCCATCTTGTTGAAGCAACGGATTTTTATTTGAATGTTTTGGGGTATCGCGTCTCCGATCAAATCATGAAGGGTTTTGCGACCTTTATGCGCGTTGAGTCGGATCACCACAACTTGATGATTCAACCTGGCCCCACCTCATATCTCAATCATTATGCAGTTGAAGTTGACGACATTGATGCCGTGGGATTAGCGGGAACATCTGCATTGAAAGACGAAAGAGTTTCCAGCATTATCGGTGTTGGCCGTCACAATCTTGGGGCGAATGTGTTTTGGTACTTACGCGATCCTTCGGGCAATATGTTTGAATTTTTCTCTGATATGGATCAGATCACTGATGAACAAGGTTGGGCCCGAGATCATTGCCGTCTCGATTGGGAAGGTGAAGATGGACCGGCTGGTTTCTCGGTATGGGGTCCAAAAGATCCCCCAGAAGAGTTCTTCGCGCCAACTGATATTCCAGCAATTGTGGCTGGTCGCCAAGCAAGTGGACTGAAGTAACACGGCGATGGATCTGGGAATAAAAGGTCGTTGGGCTATCTTGTCCGGCTCAAGTCGTGGGCTCGGGTGGGCGTGTGCGCAAAGCATTGCTCGCGAAGGAGCCAATGTTGTCATCAATGGTCGCACAAGCGCAGATGTTGACGAAGCAGTCGCACAACTAACGTCTCGTTATCACATTGAGGCGCGTGGAGTTGTGGGTGATTCGGCGACAGCGAGCGTGCAAGATGAACTCATGTCTGCATGTCCTGAACCAGACATTATTTTGTTGAATGGCCAAGGACCATCTCCTAAACCCTTTCTTGACATCGAAAGCGAAGACTGGGATAGTGCTGTGCGTCAAGCGCTGACAGGTCCGCTGGCACTTGTGCAACGCGTCGTCCCCGGCATGAGAGATCGCGGTTTTGGTCGTATCGTGGCGGTGAGTTCTGCGATGGTGAAATCACCCAACTCGCTGATGAGTCTGTCGCACGGAACCCGTCTTGGACTGACTGGTGTGCTCAAGGGTCTCTCGAAGGATCTAGCCAAATACAACGTCACCGTTAACCAACTTTTGCCCGAGAGATTTGACACTGCTCGTCAAGAACAAATGGCTCATGTGGCAATGAAGATTTTAGGTATCACATACGAAGAAGCCCGAGCCCAACAAATTGCCTCGATCAAAGCAGGACGACTCGGTCGCCCCGAGGAATTTGGCGATGCTTTTGCATTTCTGTGTGCCGCTCAAGCTGGATATATCAGTGGTCAAAATCTGCAACTTGATGGTGGCAGTTACGAAGGAGTGTTCTAATGACAACGATGACA
>CALGTP010000645.1 GCA_937902105.1 uncultured Actinomycetes bacterium | reverse complement strand
TGTACACTGAACCCGGCGGCGAAGGCTAGAGCACAAACGGCTCTGCAGGTTGGGAGCAAATGACTTGACCCCGCTCTTCCCTTTGCTAGGGCTAAAACCAAGCACAGATTGTCACATAAAATAAGATGACGTTTGCCCCTGGATTTAGTAGATCTAGCTTTTCTCCTAACAGCCCAAACTAAAGCACGGCCCTCGGTGCGCATGATGTCTTCCTGGAATTTCCACCGGCGACTCTGAATTGTCACCCACTGTTTCTGGTCGTTGCTGGTTATGTGCTCAGGTACTGCTTCAAAAGTTGATATAGTTCGCAATAATTGGTCATCCAGCGATGCGTCTAAAATATCTGAGGTGTCAAGGCCCACGGCTTTTGTTTCGCTAGCTTGTTGCATTGCATGCTTCCGTGCGTGGATGGCGTCTTCTGTGTTGAAACGCCACCTCTCTGAGACCCGTCCAATGTTTCCAACTTGTCGTGTATCGATATGTCTTTCGCAAACCCCAAACCCAGCATTACTGGCATCAGTAGCAGTTATGGTACTATCCCAGCTGGCAGAAAGGTCGCGACGCAACATTGGCAAAATAGATCTCATCCAACAAAGTTCTTTGACGACTGATGGCCACAACTCTGCTGTTTTTTCTCGAAAGGTCCGGATGAACTCGTAGCAGGCACTCACTATAGACAAGGATTCACGGCGGACCATGGCCGACCAAGTGAAGTGGCCAACGATTACCTCGATGGCCGCTCCGGAGATGGCCTTGGATCCTAAAATGTGGTCAATGGCTAAGCGAAGCCTCCAAGCTCGCCTAACGCCGACACGGACAGTGGCATGCTCCCCATCGAAATCTAACCCTGCAAACGTTACATGCTGTTTGGCAGATATAATTTCATGAGTGGCCAAACCTTCCGAATTAAGTTGAGCTTGCAGCCTTGTAGCGCTGAGCTCGACAGTGTGGGGATCATGTCCTATGGTAAGATAATTATCAACATACTTTGCGTGTCTCACATCAGATCGGCATAAGGGCTTGACAGCTTGGTGGTCACAGATCATGTCGTCATCGACCTGACCAGAGCGACGGCCTTGTTCCTCATGCAAACACTGACAAATCCACAGTGACCAACTCCAGCCCATAGGTAAGACTTCTAGGCTAGGAGTCACATAGGTACTAGGAGACACAGCCACACCATCAATTTCGGAAATTCCTACGTGGCCGGCTCGGACTCTAGGTAGGGTAAAATAAGGTTTGGCAACATCGGGAGCAGTGATCCTATAAAAAGCATTGTCAATGTCACCCCCGGAAAAATACACAAACTCACCAGGTCGCGTTTCAATGTTTGACATAGCGCTAGCTGTGGGTAGGTCAGTGTGCGGAGGACTCTTAAAAAAGCAATTAGCGATTCTGGTGTCCAGTATCATTCTCAATTTACCATTCTTCTTACGTACAAAGAAAATGCCCAGGAAACTCTTGGACTCGGTACGAAAAGAGACTATACCCTTGTCAAACAACTCACTTAGAAAACCACCGTAAATCTTGGGCGAACGGAAAGCATCATCAACATAGGGTCTCTTAACACCTGCATCTAACAAGGCAGTAGAGATCTCATCAGAGTTATTTAGCAAACTGGACTCGCTACCGAAGAACTTATCACGGTGCTCAGCAGGAAGTAGCCCCAGGCCATCGCAGGCGGGACATTCTGCCGGCAGGGAAATGTTCCCTTGTTCATACGGTATTGGGCCCCCACTTAAATCGAAGTATGGGGCCTTGGACCCGCAGAGCTCAAAGAAGGCTCCCGCGGGATGCAGGTCGGATGGTGGCTTCCCCATCTCACGGCATGCACTGGAAATTTCATCTAGGGAAACTTGTTGCAGCAATGTAGGGAGATGGTTATCTAACGAAGACTTTGAACCACCATTCAATTGATTAAGGGTACCCACAGTATCATTGGCCCATTGTTGCCAACACCCCGTGGCCCGCAGGCGTCGCCTCATGGCTTTTGAGGCATGCCGTGCAGAGGACAAAACTCCAGCATTGGGAAAAGGTTCAGGCAGAGGAAAAAGGTCACGCTGACGGCTAACTGCCATCGTTAGAAAATTGTAAGGCGACGACGAAGGAAGGGCACTGACCGCGGGGAGCCAAAATGGCTTCAGTCCGCTTCGTCAAGGCAGTGCACCAGCTATCACTTTTTCTTCGCCGGCTCGGCCGCCAACGCCCGCTCTTCTCGAGCCTTACGGCGCTCTTTGGT
>CALGTP010000644.1 GCA_937902105.1 uncultured Actinomycetes bacterium | reverse complement strand
AGTCTGGGCCGTGTCTCAGTCCCAGTGTGGCTGATCATCCTCTCAGACCAGCTACCCGTCGTTGCCTTGGTAGGCCATTACCCCACCAACAAGCTGATAGGCCGCGAGACCCTCCCAAACCGGATTTCCTTTCGTCAGTGAACCATGCGGTTCTCCGACGTCATTCGGTATTAGCAGTCGTTTCCAACTGTTATCCCAAAGTCTGGGGCAGGTTTCTCACGTGATCCTCACCCGTTCGCCACTAAATCTTCCGGTGTATTGCTACACCATGGATTCCGTTCGACTTGCATGTGTTAAGCACGCCGCCAGCGTTCGTCCTGAGCCAGGATCAAACTCTCCGTCAAGAACTTCCTGGTCTCTGTCAAATACTTTCGTATCGCAACAGAGCAGGTTGAATTCTGGAAAGTCCGCGTTGGTTCTTTCAGGCTTGCGCCTTGTCCGCACCAACGTTTCCTGACCAATCAGTAGCTCTACTGATTGATTTTTAATTATTTGTTGATCTTCATCAACGATTGTTTTGGTCGGATTCGCATCCGACCGGAATTGACGGACAGTTCTACATCGATCCCGAAGGACCGTTGCATACTGCCCGCACTGGCGTTCAGTCTTCTCTTCCGTTTTCAAGGAGCAATCTTCAGTGGCACTCGGACACGCCGACAGAGTCGACGAACCGGCGATGACACCAGAAGGGTGACTCACGAAACTGCTCTACATGGCCCTAAGACCTGTACAACCCTCCCGTGAGGCGAGTTGAAACATTATCGGGAATACTGCTGTTCCCCAACTTGTAACCCGAAAAACCCATATTTTTAAAGAGGTTCAGAAAACGCGCCGTCAGGGCAGACTAATTGCCTTCTCGCCGAGCTAAAAAACTCAATAAAAACCGCGTTTTTAGAGCACATCCTCGGGAATTGCGCCATCTCCAAAAGCTCCCGCAACCTCGGCCCGCAGCGCCTCATTTGTCCACATATCTATGGTCGTCATGGCCATGATTTTTGCGCCGTCCAGAATCGCCTTCATGGCAGGCTCGCCGATCGCGTAATCGGCAAAATCTGGCGTATGTAATGACACGCCTTTGGGCGAAACAGCGATCATTGGGTGAATTGAGGGCGTTATATAGCTGATATTGCCCATATCGGTTGAGCCGCCGCCTGTACCTGGCAAGAAATCGGTTGTCATCATGCGACCAAACTGTGCTGCGTTACTGATGTAAGCGCTGAGTAACGGCATATTGTCGACGATGTCTGCATATGGGTTTGGTTGCCAATCGAGTTCGGCCTGACATCCGGTTGCAACTGCCGATCCTTCGAGGCACGATGCAACCCGCTTCTTCAGTGGCTGCAACGACTTGATGGTGTCGGAACGTACGTACCAATCCATAGTCGATTCACGCGGAACGATGTTTGGTTTTTCGCCACCGTTCAAAAAGATTCCGTGAATGCGCTCGGTTGGCAAAATGTGTTGACGCAGTGCAGCGATGTTCATGTAACCAAGCACTGCTGCGTCGAGCGCGTTGCGTCCTTTGTGTGGAGAAACTGCAGCGTGTGCTGCTTCGCCAACATAACGAACCAAGCAATGTTGAATTGCAATTGCATTCATGCGCGCAAGTTCTGTATCGGCAGGGTGAATCATCATTGATGCAGTTACCCCGTCAAATGCGCCTTTTCTTGCCATCATGATCTTGCCGCCGCCGCCTTCTTCTGCTGGCGTACCCATCAACTTGAGACGACCGCCTGCTTCTTGCGCAAGACCAGCAAGCGCGAGTCCTGCACCAAGACCTGCTGCAGCGATGATGTTGTGTCCACATGCATGTCCAATACCTGGCAATGCGTCGTACTCGCACAACACAGCAACTGTTGCACCCTGTGTGCCGATTGTTGATTCGAACGCGGTGTCGAGTCCGTATGCCTTGCGAGTTACTTTGTGTCCGTTGTCGGCAATTGCATCGGTGAGCAACTTGTGCGCGTGATGCTCTTCAAAGTTCTCTTCTGGATGAGCATGAATATCGTGACTGATTGCCTCGAGATCGTTTTTGAGGCGATCAATTGTTTCGCAGGCCCGTTGTTTAAGTGACTCTCGCAGTTGTGCAGTGGACATGGCTAAATAGTAG
>CALGTP010000643.1 GCA_937902105.1 uncultured Actinomycetes bacterium | reverse complement strand
CCTGGCTTCCTGATAGACCCGTCCGGAGACAGAAAGACATTCGGGAGCACTGTCGCCGCTCCACTCCCGCTAGGCGACAGCAGAAACAGCTCTGCATGTTTGGCCGGCATTGAAAGAATGGATGTGGTGGTCGTAATTGATATGTGGATTTCCCTGATCGACGGCCAGCCATGGGCATATACAGAGGCAGGAAATTGGACAACATGGGAAAAGACCCCTTTGGCCTACATAGCATGCTCTTATGCTAGGCGGACGAACGAGCTATTATACATCCGTCCATTTGAGGTCATTATAACACGACAAAGCAGAGATGCGCGCCATGACGACCCACATCTGCCAAACCAAGAAGACAGAGTCTGGGAAAGGAAGCTGGTGCATGTAAAATGCTTCTGCTGCGACACGGCATTGCTGATGGGAAGCAGAAAATGCCCAATGTGTGGCAACGGTACTCCACCAATGTATGGATTCGAATCTGATCAGGAGGCGAGACCAAAGTGGAAGCCAGCGACCATGGACTTCAGCATTGATACATTCCCGCATGACAAGAAAAGGATGGCTAAGCTTTGGTGGGCTGCTGGACGGAACGCTGGAAGATTCGCTCTAGGAGCCAGGACAAGGACCACGGTCCAGATTGACGACAAAACAAAGAAAGGACGACAGTCACAAACGCCATATGAACAGGCCGTAGCATTCAACAAGAACGAAGAGTTCTGGATCAAAACCTGGTACAAAATGCAAGTGGTGCAATTCAAAAGTGTTAGAGACCGAATCAGAAAAGATGAGGAATACAGGAGGAGACTGTCGGGGTACATCACAAATAACACCAACTACCTACGCGCCTCTGGATATTGGTGGTCGAAGTACGTGAGGTACGCTTTTCTCCTTGACGAAGCAATGTGCGACGCTGAGATACCAGCAGATAAAGCTGTAGGAGCCTCATCAGACACAGAAGGGATCGACTCTGACGACCCTGAAAAGAAAGTGAAACTGAAAACGAGAAAGCGCATCAGGCAAGACGAAGGGAGATTCGCAAGGACCAACTTGAGCGCATTGGGATCACTCAAGAGATACCACACAGGAACAGCCTCGGACGCCATGGATGTCGACGACAGCAATGCACCAGATGAAGCCGACGTAGCGGGTACTTCTGCTAAGGCCTCGGGGAGTTCATCAGGGTCTGTCACTCACGCGGCGGAAAACCAGAGCACAGCAAAGTCAGAGCCATCCGAACCACGGTACACTGGGATGTGCTGCCGATGTGGAACGATACATTCTCTTAAAGCAAAATTGGGGACGTGTGACGACTGTCGTGGGATAATTTGCGCAGATGACAACTGCATTAGAAAGCCATGCAATATCTTGAGATATCACATGACAGATTACGTACACGGGTCAAGCGAGAACCCGAAGCCACCGCCGCCTATCGCTCCTACAAGGTCAAAGGGCGTGCCAGCGACTTCGATGTACACCCGTACCCTTGGCGCTCTCAATTTGGTGGCTCCTATGGTTAAACCTCCTCCGCCTGAGTTTTGGGACGGCGTGCGACGCGAAGCAAGGGAGGAGGCGGATTCTCGAATGGCGAACATTCCTGCTGTTCCGAAGACGGTTGTCAATCGTTGGAGGGGAAGGGCGGAAGACACGGCGCCCGAACCCAAGGCAACTGCTCCGAAGAGGGCCGCGACACCGCCACCATTGCAGCCCCCGCCACCGGCTCCTATCCAGTATGATCAGAAAGGAAAGGGAGGAAAACAAGGAGGAGGCGCAAAGGGCAAAGGCAAGGGCAAAGGAAAGAGCAAGTATCGTGGAGGACCATCCGGACTCAGTGGAGATATCCGTACTTTTACCGAGGAGGAAAGGAGGCAGGATTACCACGACACAAGGCAATATCGGGGCCGATAGATTGGGGCAAAAGACATTCAACGCTGAGCACTATGCAACGCATCATGACAACCGCACCCTGCACAAAATGCCGACTATAGCGGTTTCTTCTGCTGAGGCATTAAATGTAAATCTATCTGAAACTATTGCGTGCGTCAAGTTGGTCTATCGGATATAGCCTCATTTTATGTTGACAAGGGTCAATTGACGCGTATTTCAGGGCAAGCTTGAA